>JAHDCI010000305.1 GCA_020629955.1 Myxococcota bacterium
GCCGTTTCCGGACGAGCGCAAGCGCGAGGTCCATCGCTGCCCGCCGCTCGTGAAGCTCATCAAAAATGATCACGTCGGGAAGGCTCTCAGAGCGTTCAACGCTGGAATGGAGCTTTCTCAGCGCCATCCCGTCCGTCATGAAGAGCAAGCGGGTCTTCTTGCTCGTTTTTCGATCGTAGCGGACGTGATAGCCGACCTCATCGCCAAGCTTCGATTCACGCGATTGGGCAACAAAACGTGAAGCGAGCTTCGCGGCGAGCCGGCGCGGCTGAATCACCCAAACGCGCTCGACTTCGTCGAGCATTGCGGCGGGAAAACGTGTGGTCTTTCCTGCGCCAGGTTCGGCCACCAGAACCAGATTGCGATCCCTGGCGAGAGCAACCAGCCCGGGAAGCCGTGCATCGATCGGCAGCTTCATCCTCGCTCTCCCAATCTTGTCGGTGCGTCAGAGATAGCCAAGCACCAACGCCCGTGCGAGCAGATACCAACCTTCCACCAGGACAAAGAGCAGCAGCTTAAAGGGCAAGCTCACTGTTGTTGGGCTGAGCATATGCATCCCGAGCGCGAGGAGAACATTCGCCACCACCATGTCGACCACGAGGAAGGGAATGAAGATCAGAAAGCCAATCTGAAACGCTTCCGATAGCTCGGTGATCAGAAACGCCGGCAGGAGCACCAGCAGGTCATCTTCCGAGACCTCGGCGTCCTCGCCCCGGGACTCACGCGCGAGTCCAAAGAAGAGCTCCACCTCGCGCTCTCCCGCATGCCTCCGCAAGAAATCGCGCATCGGTTCTTTGCCGCGATCGATCGCCTCGAGAAGCGCATCGACGCTATCCGATTCGAGCGGCTCCTCGACCGAAATCCCGGCCGCGGAGGGACCGGCCACATCCGCAATTTGAGCGCCGACAGGCGCCATCACGTAGAGCGAGAGAATCGCGGAGAGCGAAGTGATGACAGCCCCGGAAGGGATCTGGCCCGTGCCCAGCGCGTTCCGGAGAAGCGAAAGCACAACGCTGATCTTCACGAAACTTGTCGTGACCATAAACGCGAACGGAAGCAGCGTAAGGGCGACGATGGCAATCATCGAGATGATTGGATTTGTGCCTTCCGCACTCTGCGCGAGCGCTGTTCCTGGAAGGGAAAAGAGCCCCACGAGGCTGAAGAGCAGCGTGCGACTGAAAGACACTCCGCGAGTTCGAAGAACCCGCCGCAAAGAGCCCTTCGAAATCGTCCCCATCGTCAGCACGGCGGGAGCTTCCCTTTCTGGCGTCTAGGCGTCAACCCGACGCGTTCATTCGCCCTGCAGCGCGCTCCTTCCCGCCGGTCGCGGGAACTACATTGCCGAAATTCATCACGCCGACGGGCTTCCGCATATCGACGTACATCGTCTCGTAGTGTCCCGGCTGAACCTCGTACGTTTCGTGCCAAACGCCAACGGCGTCGTTGCTTTTCGCGGCAGCGCGCATGAACGCGGTCCACGCGGGGCGATGATGCGCATCCTTCGCGCTCGCGTAGGCATTTAGCTGCTCGACGCTCCGCCAATACTGAATCATCGCGCTCGCGCCGCCATGCCATCCAAGGAGCCCTGCTTCCGGGTTTTGCTCCAGCTCTTTAAGCATTCGACTCATGGCCATCGCAACGGGGATCCAGCGATCGAGACGCCACCATTTGTTCACGCGCATGCCGATCAGAAAGACAACGAATGGACCATCCATTTCAGCCGTCACGCGAAGGGGTTTTCGTTTCGCCATCATTTCTCTTTCTTGCCGAGAATCGCTCGGCCGGCCGGGGTGGAAAGACCTCTGAGATGAGCCCGAGTGCTCTCCTCGAAAAAGGTCATGAAGGATTTGCCGAAGAACCCATCGGACTCGTCGACGCCTCCGGGCGCGAGCAATCGAAGCATCACGAGACCATGCACATGCGCCCAAATCGATAACGCGAGGTCTCGCGGATCCCGTCGAAGAAAGTGCTTCTCGACAAGCCCCTCTTCGACGCGCGCGAGAAGTACACCGAAGGTATCCGCGCTCTCGCGTGCGGTCTCGTCCGCAAGCTCAAAGAGCCCGAGGAGGTCCGGCGAAGCAGCGAACATCGCGAGGTAGAGGGCCGAATGCTCCTGACCGAAACGCGCATACCCTCGGCCGCACGCTAGAACGCGGGCAAGTCCTCCTTCGGCCTCTTCGGCGATGAGATAGTCGTAAAATCGACGATGCCCTTCGAGGATTATCTCGACAAAGATCGACTCCTTGTTCTTGAAGTGCTTGTAAATCGCCGGCGCGCTGATCCCGACTTCTTTCGCGATCGCTCGCAGCGAAAGCCCCGACATTCCGAGACTTGAGTAGCGTCTCAATGACACTTCGAGGATTTGGTCTCGCGTTGACACAGAAAGAGGTTAACACCGTTAACCGACAGTGCAACCAGTTAACGACGTTAACCTCGATGGCTACGTTCGCTCAGGTTGCAAGCACCGGACGTGCAACGGCCTACTGCCAGGGCATCGGATACGAATATTGCGTCATCGGCCTCGCTGGCTTCGACTGAAGCTCAAGCTCGTCGATGAGGAGCGCCGGCGAAATTGTCGTCACGGGAACAAAGCCAGATTCCGCGCCGCAGTAACTATTGTCGACCTCTGCCTTCAGACCGGCAGCGATAATTCCCCTCAGCGCGTTGAGCGGCGTGCCCACAAAGTCCGCACCGCGAACGTATTCCTGGCGTCCATCTGGGTATACCCTTGCCGCGAGATCGATTTCGCCGAGAAAAGCCTGAAAGTCATACGCCTCAGTACTGGTTTCCCCGCCATAGGCTTCAATGATGCGGATTCCATAGGGCGCGTTCTGAGCTCGGATCTCTTCGAGGAAGCGCTCGAAGAGCGCATCTTCTTCAAGCCCTTCTTCCGCTTCGACGAGCGTGACCCCCATGCGGCTAATCGCCCGCGCATGGCCCGCGCTTCGCGCGTGACCGTTGCTCTTATGCTTCTTCCGAATCGGCGCCCGCGTGGTCAAAAAGCCTTTGAGATGACCATTGATGATCAGGTCGGCGCAATCCGCCTCGACGCCTTCATCATCGAAATGATAGTGCCCTACGAGCGACTGCCCCTCGTAGTGCGAGAGGCGAGGATCGTCGCGCACGTTCAATCCGGGCAACGAAACTTCTGTCCCGATTGAATCTCGGAACGTTTGCCCTTCGCCATGCGCGAGCAACCGATTCCCCTCAAGGCGGTGGCCGATCGCTTCGTGAATCAAAAGGCCTGCGGGTTTGGGGTCGAGCAGCACCGGCCCGGAAAAGCCGCGCAAGACCGGGGCCTTTGAGAGCGCTTCACCTTGCCGGTACATCTCTGCTTGGGCTGCACGGATCTGCGCGATGGTCGGCAGCTCCTTCGGATCGGTCACGAAGAAGGTCCGGGTCTGCGGAAGCGAGAAGCCATCCTCAAAGAGCAGGAACTGGTGAATCTCCACCGTGTAGAACGCCTTCGCCTGTGCGATTCGCGTTCCTTCGGAGCTGACAAAGAGATGGGTTGCGTGAAGAACGGAGAAGCGAATGTGGCCGTCGCGGACTCTCGCAAACTTCTTCATGGAGCGACTGGCGCGCACAACGCGCTCTTTCCACGCCTCAAGGTCGACTTCCGGAAGCTTCTCGAGCTTGTCCGCAACGATCGCCTTTCGCTTCTGAAACGCGCCGAGCGCTTCGTGCTCATCAATGTAGTTGAGCTCGACAGCACGTTTGTGGAGGAAGTCGTCGCAGGCCTCACGGTACTTGGCTTCGGTCAGTCGCCAGAGCGCGTGACGAACCCCCTCGGCATCGCCGCCAAGAGGCATTCGAATCATATCGTAGGACTCAAGATCACGCGCGTTGTCGCGAAGCCCGCCGCCGCGCACCTGATCCCGTTTCGGATCGCCCACGCGCACATCGACGAGAGCGTTGCGATTTCGCGTGCGCTCATCGCGCATCAGCGAGCCAAATTTCCCCTCGACACGCCGCTCGTCCAAATCGCGGATGAGCTGCGAAATAAAGTACGGTCGCGGATGCCCCTGAATCCGCATCGCGCCGCGCGCGCGTTCGATTTCGTCCTGCATGGCGCTCATTAAGCGCGCCGCCTCACGTCGATTCA
>JAHDCI010000306.1 GCA_020629955.1 Myxococcota bacterium
GACCAAGCGGGAAGTAATCTAGATGCTGAGAGGGCCAAGCTCGCGAGTTCATCATCTGCTCAGCGATCCCCTTGAGCGCCAACACGTCGTGGCTTCGCAATGACTCGCTGACAAACTCGGCGAGCCCCTCCCCCCTCTCACCCGTCAATTCACGGCGCGTTGCTCGCGGAGGTCTCGCTCATTGCGCAGCCGAACGGGTCCCCACTGCTCTGGTTTCTTGGGAGTCTTGTCGGCATAGAACGCGCGGACGGTATCCATGTCGGCCTTCATATCGCCTGTCAGTCGAATCGGGGCGCCGAATCCGCCACACTTCTTTCCAAAATCCACGTAGCCGGGGATCACCGGAACGCCGGCTTGGTAGGCGATGTGGTAGAAACCGCTTTTCCAATGCTCCGTGAGTGAGCGTGTTCCTTCGGCGGGAACAAGGAGGGTGAGCTTCTTTCCGTCGCGGCGTTTGGCGTCAAAGAGATCCACCATCTGCTTCACGAGGTCGGTGCGGTGATGTCGTTCGACCGGTACGCCGCCGACCGCTTTAAAGAACCAACCGCCCGGCCCTTCGAAAAGGGTGTGCTTTCCCATCCAGCGGATCTCAAC
Source organism: Myxococcota bacterium (assembly GCA_020629955.1). Classification (GTDB taxonomy): domain Bacteria; phylum Myxococcota_A; class Polyangia; order Polyangiales; family Houyiibacteriaceae; genus JAHDCI01. Next base: position 595 of record JAHDCI010000306.1, read on the forward strand.
GCCAAAGACGTAACTCAGTGCGAGGGTAAACGGAAAATCCCAGTTGCTCGTGTGCGGGGCGGCGATGAGCACGTACCGCTCCTCGGTCGGCGGAACACCTTCCGCGTGCCAACCAAAAGCCTTCAGAAAAGCATGTCCCATAGCGCGGCGAATCACCTGAGGAGGGTACACCGCGAAGAGCCCTGCGTATAGCCGACACGCGCGTGTATGCTCACGATATGTCTCCCTCCCATGTTCTGCCTGGGTGCGTGCTAACGCTCGCCATTCTCGTCGGATGTTCTGAACACCAAGACGCAACCGCAAACTCCAGTGCGCGCCCCGAGGCTGCTCATGTGAACGCAGAGGACGAAGCTGCCTTGACAAGGGAGCCACCGCCCCAGGCAAGCTCCCCGAACGAATCTGAGGCCATCCCCACGGTTGCGGAAGAGAGGCCTGCAGTAGAAGAGACAGCAGGAGCCCCAGAAGAGTCAGAGCGTCCAGAGGCGGACGAAGCCGATACGGACGAAGCCGATACGGACGAAGCCGATACGGACGAAGCCGATACGGACGAAGCCGATACGGACGAACACGAAGCGGATGAAGCCGAAGCGGACGAACCCGGCGCAGACCAAGCCGGCGAAACATCTCGCTTCCGGCTTACGCCAAACAACCAAGCGCTCGAGACCGTCGCTGCGCGCACCGTTCGCGAACTCGCGCAATGCGAGAGCGGTGAGGTGGAGCACTTTCGAGTCGCAGGGGTTGGCGAGGGGCGAGGAGGTGCCGTCGGTGTCTACGAGGCGCGCTATACGACTGCATCGGGTGGAACTCGTCACCTAGGACTGGTGGCGTGGAATCAAGGACGCATCGTGAGGCTTAGCGTGCTTGAACTTGGGCTCTCGGAATCCGTACCGGGTGCGGAGACCGAAGTAAGGACAACGCCTTTCGAGGTTCAGGTCGCGGACGACGGCGCGCTACGAATCGTCGCGCGTAAACGGGAGACGTACACCGAATATCCCGAAACCGGGCTGCCCGATAGCCACGCGCGAAATATCTCCTCGGTGGTGGAGCGCGAACTAACAACCTTCTGCCAGTGGCTGACCTTTGAGGATGAGACGGAACTTCAATGCGCTTCCGTTCTCACGCGCGTTCGCGAAGCCGCTCCGGCGAGAAGCGTCTCGCGAGAAGGCAGAGAGCGAACCTCCCCGGCATCTGCCGCCGGGGACTTCGCACTCGCTCTCGTCGGGGTGCGTCCGGGCACCATTCGTGTAGAGCGTCGCCCGGCGAATCTCGCAACGCTCCCAGACGACGCCCTTCCCGAGGTGGCGCACGGTCGCGAGGTCTCGCTCGAACAACTCGTCGTGGAGCTGGGAAGACCGCTCACCGAGCTCCCCACAGCAGAGGAACTCGAGGACGAACAAATCTGCGATAGCTTCCTCTAGCGCCGGAACCGAAAATTCCATTCGATTGGCACTTGGCTTACTTCCTCCGTCCTTTGCGGAGGGCTGGTGAGAGAGCTGCGCTGGTGAGAGAGCTGCGCTGGTGAGAGAGCTGCGCTGGTGAGAGAGCTGCGCTAGCGCCTGCGCCGCGAGAAGCCCGCGAAGAGAACGAGGCCAAGGAACCACGCTGCCGGTGAAGGCCCTCGTCCCGGCGTCGTACATCCGCAACCGCCATCATCGACAGGGTCCACCCCACCATCGCTTCCCGGTCCGGCATCGGCACCTGTCCCGCCATCGCTTCCGGGCCCTGCATCGACACCGCTGGGCGGATTCTCGCCACCCGGGGTTGGAGTCGGCGCCATCGAGAGCCCACCTTCGTCCGCGAGCATCTCCATCATCTCGTACGTCCCGTCACCATCCTCATCCGCTTCGAGCGGAAGCGCTTCACCCTCACTATCGAAATCGGTGAATCGCAAGAGGAAGGGAACGCCATTTTGAACCGTCACGTCTTCGGAGCCGAACTCGAGCTCCCCGCTGCCATCGATTTTCGAGACGTAAAGGTCGATAAGGCTCTCGCTGCTATCAGAATCGAACCGGAAGAGAAGTCCGCCGGCATCTAGGTCAACCTCCGCGGAAATGACCTGCCCCGCCGAATCGCCGCGCGAGCGCACGATGACCAACCAATCCGCGCCGCCGGTCTCAAGTCCCACAACCACATCTGCCGTCTCGTACCCTTCGGTCTCATAGACCAACGATGCGGTATCGGCGCCAACCTGGATGAGGTCCGTCTGGCCGGGTTCGAGAAGAAGATACTCGACGCCAAGATAGTAGCCTTGACCGACGATCGAAATATCGGTTTCGCTGGGTCCGTCGCTGACACCAGTCGCGAGAATATCGAACGCCCCCCCGCCGGGAATCCTGTAGGTGGGCTCTGCGCGATCCTGCCACAGGTCATCGCTCCGAGAAGCGGAGTATTCGGCTCCGTCGAGCGAATCGACGAACGTCCCGTCCATCCGGTGTCCGATCTGACCGCCGCTTTGTTCGATCAAAATCGAAGCCTCCCCGGAAGTCCGAACGCTCCGCGTGCTCGGCATGCCCCGGGTGAAAGAACCGCAGAAGGAGCAGGCGTGGGGACCGGTTCGAATACTGAGGGGCGTGAGCGTCAACGTGCGAGTGCTCGCGTCTCCTTCGTATTCGCTCCCCGGCACATCCGGGCTTGTCGAAGCGACGTACTGCCAGCTATCGGTATCTGGGTCGACGGCGATGATGCGCTCTTCACCCGGATAGTTGTTGTCGTAGACCACGATGCCGACACTGCCATCCTCCAAATCGACGACGTCCACCGGCAGCACAGCATGGCCGCCTGTCATGTCGCGCTTGTAGAACCCAAGGGTGTAAGTCTCCCCTTCGGACTCAAACGACGTTTCGAGCAAGGCGACCAACGCCATCGGCGACATTCGAATCTCACGGTCTGCAACCTCATCGATCGCCTGCGTTGCCCACCACAGTCCGATCTCGCGCTGGAGGAATTCGTTATCGGCGAGCTGAAGTTCAGCCGGAAGCTCGCCGCCGTACTCGCTCGGATCATCTTCGCCAATCCAGAAGCGAAGCGATTGCACGGCCATGCCTTCGCAATGACCGCCACCCATCGAATCACTGGTCTGCTCCATCCATCTTTCGGCGGGTGGAGTGAGAACACACGACTCGCCGCTACCCTCAGCGCAGACCATCGGTCCAAACAGCGCCTGCATCTCATCCGCAGTAAGGTTGAGGGGCATCGATTCGTTCGTGTAGTTTTCGAAACCGAAATCATCGGCTCCAAACTCAAATTGAGCGGAAGCCAATCCAGGCATCATCAATAAAGAAAAACCCGCGATGCAGGGTACGATTAAGCGAAGAACGTTCAGCATAGCGCTGACCTAACGTCTGAAGTGACGCCGTGCAATCCCGAAACTGCAATCTTCCATCGCGATTGATTTCGAGGAAAGATTCAGCTCTTCAACATGAGCGTTGCAACGGGTCACACCCGGAACGCGCGAACGCCGTCGAAGGGCATCAACGCGAACTGCGTTGAAGATTCGAGT
>JAHDCI010000307.1:0-1105 GCA_020629955.1 Myxococcota bacterium
ATCAGCGGGAGCCGAAGCCACGTCGATGCGATCGCGGCGATTCGGCGGATCGGGCGAGACGTGGTCTACGAGGTGCATGGGGAAGTCGTGCATCGATTCCGCGCCGAAACGATGGAACTACAGCACTCGCTTCGCGTGCAAACCAACGGAACGATTCTTTTCGATAGCCCAGATGTAAGCGGCGCAAACCACTCCGCGCGGATTGAGCTTCCTTCCGAGGCCTACGTCACCCTGTGGGGACACGGCGACGCGTCGATTCCGGCGTTCGAAGCGATTGTAGAGCACTGCGAAAACCCTGCTGAGTTTGCCGAAGCCATTCCGCTGACCATCCGCGCATCCGGCGCCGAGGTCTCGCTAGAAAGCGTGCGTCGCATCTCGACGTCCACCGACGCTTCCGGCGATGTGCTCATTCTTTTCGATCGGTCGCCGGCCACGCCGATGCTCGGCCGACTCAATCGGGAGACGAGCAGCGTAGAAATTGTCCGCGGAATCGATGACTTCGCGGCGGACGACGGCCGGCCGGACGTAAGCAGCGTTGGATTCGCCCACCACTACGCCCAGAGCGCCAGCACCCAGACCCTCGCCATGGTCGAGCGAGGGCGGCTGTACATTGTGACCTGGAATGCGGACGGTTTCAGAACGAACGAAAGCTACCCCCTCCCTCCCGGATTCGGCGACGCGGAAGCCAATCTAACGATGGGCGGAGAGCTCTTCGTGATCGGCTCGCTCGACGGCGCGCTTCACGGTCTGGTCTTCGACAACGCCGAGGATGAAGAACGCTACCGCGTCGACGGGCTCGGTGTTGACGGAAACAACGCGAGTATTTTCCGCGACCGGGGATCGTTTATCGTGGCATATTCACACCGTATGGGCGCGAAACATCGAGTCGGCTTCCGGGCGACGGACACGCTGCGAATCTGGCGTGAGATCGGGGAGGATATGCTCCCCGAGACACGGATTGAGCGCCTCGGGGCTCGTTCCCCGTCGATGGTGCGAGTCAGCGCAGACGGTCAGAGCCAGTGGCTTGTGTTCTCGCTCGCAGAAGGCGCACAGCAGAGGTTGATGATGCGCTCGCGTCGCGACCTTGGGGTATCTCGATGAGCAA
>JAHDCI010000307.1:1205-4082 GCA_020629955.1 Myxococcota bacterium
GGCACGTGTGAGGGCGAATCCTGCCTCCAGACGGTCGCCTTCGGACTCTCCGAACTTCCCGCGAGTGCCGGGTCCGAGTTTACGCATATTCTGCCTTCCGTATCGCTCGTTCTGACACCGGCTCGCGCAACGCTGATGGTGGGACAATCCCCGCAAGCCAGCGTGCCTCTCACAGGGCCAGACCACACCTTTTCCCTCCGCGTGAGCCCCTCGGGCGAGGTCGTCGCGAACGTCGGAGGAGAAGAACTGAATGCGAATTACGCGCCTCGAAATCGGCTCTATGCAGGCGTCTGGGGACATGGCGAAGACACCCTCGTTCAGAATCTCCGTATCGTTCGCTCAGATTGCCCCGTGGGGACGTCATGGCGTGCCGAGCAACTCGACATCGGAACCGGACTGAGTGAACCAGCTCTCGCGCACTGGGAGAACCGGTGGTGGCTTGCATATGTCACGGCCTCCGGAACGCTCGAACTACGAGAGGCGAACGGGGACGCGAACACCATCCCCGAGAGCTTTGGTGCCCCGGCAAACGTTGCCGGCACCCAGAACGGCCGGCTTTCGTCTCCGACGTTCTCGATTTTCGAGGGGCAGCTCTTCCTGACCTTCCGGCAAAACCCGAGCGATAATTCCGCGTCCACCCTCCTTCGCGTCAAACCGGACGCACTTTCTGAAACGGCGGAGGAGCTTGATGTTGAAATCGGCGATGGCGCGTTCAGCGTGACGGCGGTGACCATCGGATCGAGAGAATATCATTTCATCGCGACGCTCGATGAGTCAGGTCAACTGAACGTCTTCGAGCAAACGAGCGACGCACCTGCGTTCGTCAAACTCGACGTCGGAAGAGACCTCCTCCTCGACGACGATGTCGGCGCGCGGCCCTCTTCATTCCTTCGAGCCTCCGCACAAGTCGCCGGGCGTATCGATCTCTTCGCCATCGAAGGCTCGCATTACGAGCTTCGAGTTCCACAGCAAAGCGGCGCTCGTTGGTCTCAGTACGTGTACACCTCCTACAATCTCGTAGGTTGGCGCTCCTCCGGACAAGAGACTCTCGTGACCGCGCCGCGACTTGACCGGCTTGGAACGCGTGGCGCTTCGCGTGCGGTCGGCGCCGAGGAAGAAGTCGTTGTCTTTGAGGTCGCGCAAAACGGTTCCCTCGGCATCGCCCAACGATAGACTTACTCAGGCTCAGGCTCCCCGAGGTTCATTTCACAACGCTCGGTGAGTTCGGGCGCGAGCCGATAGTCGCCGAGCTCCAAACGAAGATTGGCCTCGAGCCTTGCTCGGGCGCGAGCGATGATCGCCTCATCGAAGTGACGACGCGCCTCCGCGCAATCGTTTCGCATCGCCGCAAGCGTGGCTCGAAACTCGAGCACTTCATAGTCGATCAGCCCTAGCGATTCGGCCTTTTCGATACGCGCCTCCGCGAGGTCGAGATCCTGGCGCCGCAATGCGGTCCAAGCGACGCCGCCCCAAGCGGATGGGTCCCAAGGCTGAACGCGTAACCTCCAATTCGCCTCGTCCGGAGTCAGCTCGAAACCGTCTTTCCCGTCCAGCGACGTCTTCGTGAGCAGGAGGGCGACGAATCCGAGAATCGCGAAGCCACCGATCGCCCCGACAATCGCGGGCAACCAAATCGGTTCGGCCCGCTCTTCCCGCGGAGCGTACTGCCGGAGCGCTGCACGGTAGCCAGCGCCCGCAATCAGGGACGAGACGATCGCAAGGCAGATGCCCGCCGCCCAGGGACGGTCGACAAAACTCGGGTTCGGGGCGCGCAGTCCAATCGCGAGGATCGCGAGCGTATGTCCGGTGCACGCCGCAATCATCATGAGGCGCGCGCCGCGAGTGGAGGGCAGCGCCAAACGAAGAAGGCCTTTGCCCACCACAAATCCAAGCGCTCCGACGAGAATCGTGATGAGGAGAGGCGTGATCGCTTCTTCGGTCGAAAGTAGGCTCATCGGAAGTGATCGGAAGAGGAAACCCGGTCAGCGACTGTGACCGGAGCTCGCAAATTCAACGAGAAGCGGCGCATGATCGGAGGGACCTTCTCCATCGTCGGTCGAACCGTGGCGCTCTTCGCGATCGACCATCGCCCCTACGCATCCAGACGCCATGCACGGGGTCGCATAAACGTGGTCAATTCGAAGACCGTGGTTTCGTTCAAAGCCTCGACCGCGGTAATCCCACCACGTGTAAACGCCCCCTTCCGGATGAAAAGGGCGCACGACATCTTGGAGACCAAATTCTCGAATCGCAGCAAGCCGTCCACGAACGTCATCGTTCGCGAGAACCGTGCCTTCGAGTTGGTCAGGAAGCGAGACGTCATCCGCGAAGGGCGCAACGTTAAAGTCTCCCATCAAGACGACCGGTTGGTCCGGCGAAAACCGGCGGTCGAGATACCCCCGGAGGCGCTCCATCCATCGGAGTTTATAAGGGTACTTATCCGATTCGAGGTTTGCGCCGTTTGGGAAATAGCAGGACAGAAAGTGCGCACCCTCAATCGTCGCGCCGACGATTCGAGCGTGGTCGTCCGGAACCTCATCGCCCATACCGATCACCGGATCGGATGGCTCCGAGCGGCTCAAAAGCGCGACACCATTGTAGGTCTTTTGCCCGTGAACAGTCGCGTGGTAACCGAGCTCTCGCACTTCATCGACGGGAAACTCTTCATCCACCACCTTTAACTCTTGCAGCGCGAGAACGTCAGGCTGGTGCCGCTCGAGCCACGATAGCAGGCGCCCCCGTCGAGCTCGCACCGAGTTGATATTCCAGGTCGCTACCAGCATTCCGAGGTTCTACGCGAAGCTAGTGCGTGATTCAAATCGCTAGCCCGCATCGGTCACCAGGAATCGCACCCTCGCACAACCCTTCACAATCGTA
>JAHDCI010000308.1 GCA_020629955.1 Myxococcota bacterium
AGATCGCCGTCTCACGGCCAATGCCGCTGCTCGCCCCTGTGACCAAATACGTTCTACCCTCGAGAGTCATGCCTGCGGAGTAGCAGTAAATTGGCGGCTTGGCGATATTCGAACCCGCCGTTCGAGACGGCAATCGGGCAGGTTTTGAATCGAACGCAGGCAGAGCCCGCAGCCCCGTGGTAGCGTCTTCGAATGGGGCTCGATCCTCATCGCGTTCTCTATCGCTGGGACCTTGATAAGACTTACCTTCGGACCGAATTCGATACGGTTCGCGATTTGTTGCGTACGGCAGTGGAGAAGCCGATCGATAAGCGAACGGTACCCGGTGCGTCCGCCTTGCTTCGGGAACTTCGCGCGACTGAACCGGCCGGCATCGCGATTCTCTCCGGTTCGCCCTCGCAGATGCGAAAGGCGCTTGAAGCCAAACTTCGTCTCGACGGGGTCACCTGGGATCATTTTACGCTCAAGCCGAGCCTGCAGAAGTTGCTCCGCGGCAAGGTCCGTTTTCTCCGCGACCAGCTCTCCTACAAGCTTGGGGCGCTTCTCACCGCTCGCGCGACCGGTGAGCCCGACGTGCGTGAGATGCTTTTTGGAGATGACGCGGAAGCGGACGCGTTTATCTACAGCCTCTACGCGGATATCGCCGCGGGTCGCATTGGTGAAGAGACGTTGCTCGCCGTGTTCGAACGAGCGCGTGTTTACAAAGACGATATCCCGCATCTGATTCATCTCTCGCGTCAGATTCCTCGTCGCGACCATGTCGCGCGGATCTTCATTCACCTGGATCGCATGCGTTCTCAGTCGAGCTTCGAGGATTTCGGCAATCGAGTCTGTCCCTGCAATAACTACTTTCAGGCCGCGGTTGTCCTGCTTGAGAGTGGCGTGCTCGACGCCGCAGCAGTGTATCGAATCGCGGTCGACCTCATTCTTCGAGATGGTTTTGATGAGGTCGGTCTTGTTGCTTCGTTCGATGAGATGGCGCGTCAGGGGTTTGTCGGGATGGATGGGGCGCGGCTGCTCGCGGACCGATCCGTCGAAGCGGATGGCAATACCTTCGGGATCGCAGCGCGATCGGTGGCGAAGATGCAGGATCATTTCTCGGAGCGGGAAGGGCGTCTCGGTCCTTCGAAAGAGGTCGCCCTGCATCCGATCGACTACGTGGATTTGTTTTCGCGGGATAAGGCTCGGGCGCACGCTGCGAAACGAAGGGCGAAGTGGCGTCGACGATAGCGCTGGTGGGGCCGGATGAATTGGTCGTCAACAAGGTTCGCCTCCGGCCTTGGAAAAGGGACGACGCTCTCGATTTATTCAACTGCCTTCGCGACGAGCATGAACGCCTGCGTCCGTGGATTCCCTTTGTGCCCGACAGGCCCATGTCACGGACCGAGGTCGCACAAAAGCTTGCCGGGTGGATGGAGGACCATCGCGCAGGCGAGCATCTTCACTACGCCGTGTGGTCCGGCCGAGGGCTTCTGCTCGGATCCATTCTCGCGCTTGGCCGTGCGCTGCCGGACGCGATCGAGGTTGGGTTCTGGCTGACTGGCTCCGGGAGCGGGAAGGGGCTGATTCAAGCGCTTGTCCCTGCTCTCCTCCGGGAAGTGACTCCGGCGCTCCCGCTTCGCTTTGTCTGTGATCCGGAAAATGAGCGGAGCGTGCGGAGCGTGCGGAGATTGGGCGCGGAGAGAACCTCGCACGAGGGGACGCTTCATACCTTCGCACGACCAGCCTTCCGCGAGTGCGGGGTTTGAAGCAAGCTTCGTTAACGAACGACACGGAGCGTAGATTGAAGGAGGCGCGGAACTCGGATCGGCGTTCGTGCTAGAAAAGGGCCCCTCAAGCGATTTGAATCTCGCATGAGCGACAGATCGGGGGGAGCTGGGTATAGTGCCGAGATGCTCAGGTTCCGCTTTCTTCTTTGCTTCTCGATCCTCTCTAGCGCGATCGCGTGTGGCGGCGACGATGATGCTGTCGACGCGAGTTTGAGGGATGCCGCGCAGGACTCGCAGGTGGAAGACGCTGCGGGCGATCGAGACGTCGACGACGCAAATCTCCAAGACGGCGATGTCCAGGACGGCGATGAGCCAGACGCCGATGGGCCAGACGGGGACATCGAAGACGCCTCTTCCGGGGATGGTGGAGGCGACGACGGCGGAGAAGGGGACGCGAGTGTCGACGCGCAGCCCGACGCGGCGGCGGATACATGCTCCGACCACGAGGAGTGTCCGGATTCGCTCTGCTTTCAAGGAACCGATGGCGTATCGCGATGCGCTGAACCCGCTGGAGAACCGCCGCGTGATGGCTGTGATTTCGATGGCTGCTGCGAATCGAATGCCGATTGCGACGACGGAGTCTGCGTGGCCTTTACGCATATGTATTGTGGAGGTGCTGCTCCTCCCCGCATGGACCTCTGTCGGCCCAACGAGTGCGGCGCCGACAATGCTTGTGCAGGGGACGCGGCCTGTGTGCCCGGAAGCATCTGGGGCGGGTTCCGAAATCGCTGCGCGGCAGGCCCTTGTCGGACACACTCGGACTGCGATGAGGGAGGTACCTGCAAGATCTATCAGGATGGCTGCGGCGGCGCCCCGGAGTACTTTTGCGCCTATCCATCGGATCCTTGCGTTCGTGGAAGTGATTGCCGCGGAGTCGATTTCCCGATCTGCGTACCCGAGGATGACGGTCAGGGGACACGCTGCGTCAGCAATCCACCAAGGCCGTAGCTCCGCATGATCCAAGCAGAGGTATTGCGATGAGGTTTGTCGATCGCTTTCGCCGGACCCTCCGTGCCGCGACGTGGCTCGGACCGAAAAACGGCCAAACGGCGCCGGTTCGGCGCACGTCTATCGATATCTCTGCGGCACCGGGGCAGCGTCCTATGCGAGCCGTGCTCTTCGAATCCGAGAGCGCAAGCGATGGCGTTGTCCTGGTCCTTCCGGGGCTCCATTACCTTGGGCCGTCGGATCCCCGAGTGGATCGCTTCTGCGCCGCGTTAGCAACGACCGGCAATCGCGTTCTCTGCCCACATCTTCCCGACTTTACCGAGATGATCGTTCGGCCTTCGCTCATCGACGATGCGGAACGTGCGCTCGATACGTTACTCGAGCTCAGCGGTCGCGAGAAGATTGCTCTCTTTAGCATTTCGTTTGGTGCACTCCCCGGAATGGGGCTCGCGGCGCGTCGTCCAGAGTCGATCACCGAGTATGTCATGTTCGGCGGCTATTCGCGCATTGAGAACACACTTCGTTTCGCTCTTCGGGGCGTGCCCGGGCGCCCGCACGACCCGTTAAACGCCGCGGCCGTTTTTCTAAATTTTCTGCATTTGATCGACTGCGAAGACCCTGAAAAACTTGCCGCCGGATGGCGGCGCTTCATTGAATCGACGTGGGGAAGGCCCCATCTGAAAGACCCTTCGCAGTACCTCCCCATCGCGCAAGAATGCGCAGAGCACGTCGCTGCCCAAGATCGCCGGATCTTTTTGCGAGGCGTACGTGCCGTTCCTGGCGCAGAGGATTGGCTCGATGAGCTTTTCTCGCTCAAGTCGGATTTTTCGGACATCAACCCCATCGAGTTTGCCCCGGACATTCGATCCCGCGTTGTGTTGGTGCATGGGCTCGACGACGACGTGATTCCTCCGAGCGAATCCGAACGTCTTGCGGCAGCGATCCCCGGCGCTGAGCTGCGCCTCACAGGGCTCTTTGATCACTCTGCTGGCGGAGGGCCGCTGACCTTGGTTCGGGGGCTCGCGCGCGAACTGCGAGTCACGGGGGCGATGCTTCGAGATCTCACGAATATGGGCATGTGATCGACTGAGGTTTGCATGACGCGGTCCTTTGGGGGCGCGGCAAAGGTCTGATCTACTCCATCTTGGTGAGATCGAAAATGCATCGAACGTGCCTTGTCGACACGCTCCGATCGAGGGTGGTCGCGATACTATTTTGCGCGCCTACGCACTTTTTTCCACTAGAACCACTTGGCAATTCAGCCCACCCAAAAGAAAAATTTGACTTCGAGAAAAAAAGCTGGCGAGCCGGGCAACCCATCCCCACGTTAAATTGTACGTTTGCTG
>JAHDCI010000309.1 GCA_020629955.1 Myxococcota bacterium
GGCCATGGGCATAGCCTCTTCGAAGAGTTGCTCCATGTTCCTCTCGTGATGCGTATCCCCGGTATCGAAAATGCACGCGTGAGCGAAAGCGTTGGCCTGGTCGATGTCGTTCCGACCTTGCTCGACGCTCTTCAGGTCGAGACCCAAAACGAAGACACGCCGATCTACGGCCGTTCGCTCCTTCCGCTGCTACGAGGCGAAGCTCAAACGGCTCCTTCGGTGACCATCGCCGGCTTCATGGAAGGCTGGCGCGCGGTTGTTAGCGGTCGCTACAAACTGATCCACCGAACGCATCGACGCTGGATGCTCTACGACCTCGAGGCCGATCCCGGCGAAGAAAACGACATCGCCGCGGACCATCCGGAAATCGTTCGGCACCTTCGCGGACTCCTCGGTATGGCGCTTTCGGGGGAGACCGCTCCGCAGGCAGAGGCCGAGACCACCGTGATCGACGACGAGATGGAAGCGCAGCTACGAGCCCTCGGATACGTCGGCTCGCAACGCAGGTAAGCGTGAAGCGCAGCAAAGATTATGAACGATACGAACGAATCTGGATCTCCTCGCACGCCCAAGCGCTTTGGGGGCAAGAAAGTCGCGATCGGCTTCTCGCTATTCTTGATCGGGCTCTTCTCTATTTTGGTCGTCCTCTTCTGGAGCAACCGGCAGCCTCGTGGCGACGTCCACGGACTGATCGCGCTCTCGCGCGACGAAGTGATCTTGATGCGCGAAGGCTTCGAGGAACGAGGCTACCTTCATCTCGTTCGCGAACATGCGAGCGGCGGACAGGCATGGTCCGAGGCGCTCTTTGGAACCGAGGATGACGCAGCCCTGAGCCTCGCGGGAGACACCATCTTGGTCCGCGCACGAGAAGCTCGGGGTCACGCGGAAGTGCATGCCTTTGGGACCGATGGAGCGCTTCGCTGGCGAGGCGGCCGGGCAGCGCAGGAGGCGCCGGATGGCAACCCGGTGTTTGCCGATCATCCACTTTATATCAGCGAGGGCGGAGTGGTCTTTGTTCCCCACGCGACCGCGCCCATCGAGGTGGTTGGAATCGCTCTCGACGGCGGAGAAGAAAGATTCCGAGCGGAAATTCCTGCGGAAAGCCTTCCAGAGCAGCGCGCGCTCGCTCTCGATGGCGAATCGCTGATCGTCCAGGCGGGCGAATCCCACTTCCAAATCTCTTCCTCCGGGGAGGTCACCTCTGCCCAAGCCATGCGGGGAGAATCATTCGCGGATACCGTCGCCCAAGCAGGCGTCACCCTTCGTGAGAGCGTGCTCTACGTCGTCCACGAAGGCGCGAGCTATACCCTCACTGGCGAGACGCCCATTGAGTTCTTCGCCGTCGTTGACAATGTCATCTGGTGCTCCTCCGCAGAGAAGCTCGCACGCTGGGACCTCGCACAACGCGGCCAGCGATCGGGCGACTTGAGACTCACCGATTCCGGCAGCACAACGGACTGACCCGCGCTTCGCCGCCCGTCGACGGCTTCCGGTCCCCACGTCGAAGGAGTCATGAAGTGAACTCACGAACAGAGATTCTCGAACTGCGCTAGTCTTAGGGGCATGCTTCGGTGTCTGCGTTCGCTCTCTCTTGTTCTGATTATTGCGGGGGCGCTCACGTCCGCTTGCGGAGGCGATGATGATGCCCCGCCGGCATGCACGAGCCCATCGGATTGTGGCGGAGCACGATGCATCGACGGCGCTTGTGTCGCGATCGACGCCGCGATCGAAGATGTTGGTGTCGATACGAGCGTGGATGCATCGGCGGACGTGTCCGTCGATGCGCCGCTCGACGCCGAGGAAGATACCGGGCCTCGCCTCGCGAACTGGATCCTCTCGGTTGCCAACGAGCGACAGACCGAAGGGGAACCTTCTTACGAGAACTTCCGGCTTCTTCAGATCAACGTCGCGGAAGAGAACTTCGGCGCGACGACAACCATCTGCGAGTCGATCGAGCTCCCCGATTCAATTCCCGCGCTCAACAATATTTCCTCGCTCACGTTTAACGACAACAAGCTCTACGCGACCGCCCGCGGCGAAGACTTCGGCGACACGCTCCTGCTCATCAACCCGTGCACCTGCGAGGCCACCCGCGTCGGCGCGTATGGCTACAGCCGCGTCGCGGGGATCACCTCGAACGGCGCGCAAGATATGTTTGGTATCTCGGGGGCGGAAGATGTCGCACTCACCATGTCGCCCGAGACAGCCATGGCCGAGCTTCTCGCAGAGCTTGAGGATGATTGGGGCACCGTCGGGCTCACCTGGACCGGCCCCGGGCGCGATTCTCTCTGGGGCATTGATGGCAACGCCGACAACCTCGTCGAACTTTCTGCGGTTGACGGAAGCCAGGGAGAACCCATTCCGCTCGATTTCAACTTCGGATCCGTCGGCATGGAATACCACCCGGGACAGGACGTGATCTACGCCTGCTCAAGCGATGGACATCTGCTGATCGTGGACCCGGAGACCGGACACGTCACCGTCGGCCCCGAGCTCGGCTACGCGCCATGCAACAACCTCGCGGCACCCTTCGGCCCCGTCGCCTGCATTATCTAGGGACGTCTTCGACATTACCTGAGCAGGTAGGTGCCCCTGCTCCACCGTCCTCCTAGGGTCGCCATATGATCCAAGGCACGAAGCGAGCCCGAGCGCTGAGCGCGCTCATCCTCTTTCCCTTCACGGCGTTTACCCTCTGGTGTTTCGCCGCCGAAGGAACGAACGGATTTCCGGACGCCATCACGAAGAACTGGACCTCACTGCAAATCTTCGCGGACTTGGTCGTCGCCGCCGGATTTTGGATCCCATGGATGATGAGCGACGCTCGCGCATCCGGTCGACGTGGCGCGCCCTGGGCAGCCTTGGTGCTCTTCACGGGTTCGATCGGCGCACTCGTGTACACGCTTGTCTACGGACGACACCCGGGGTCTCTCAGTACGCTCCCAAATCGCACCCATCGAAGCGGCAGAGTTTTCGGGGCGATCGCGTTCTTGGGTCTGAGCGCGCTTACCGGTCTTCTCGTCGCGGTCGATGGACTCACGACCCTGCCCTCGACGGTCATCAGCAGTGCCTCCGGCATTCAGATCTTTCTCGACCTTGGAATCATGCTCGGATTCTGGATCGTATGGCTCTTCGGAGATGCAACACGACGCGGCAAAACGCCATGGCCCTGGGTACTCTTTTCCGCCGCGCTCGGCTCGTTCGCGCCGCTCACATACCTGTTCGCAGTCGGCCGCTCCCCCGCCTCACATCCGCTTAGCACTTCGTCTCTCGCGAGTTGAAGACGCGATCCACCGGATCGGCAAAATCGCGCGACAGAGACTGTGGGCACGACAAGGAACCAAGCGACAGTTCAATCACTGGTCGCGCTGAGCGCGGCCAGGCGCGCGGGCGTCTGAATCACCACGCTTAGCTCTGGACCAATATGATGTCGGCGCTGACTGCGTTCGAGCTTTAGCGCGATCTCGTGATCGCCGACGACCCAGAAGTGACGCGCGCGACCTTCGCTTGCAAAACACTGCGCGGAGGTCCCGCCCAAGAGCGCGGCGGTGCATTCATCCTCGGCACGAATGGAGCGGGCGGCCTCGGCGCCGAATTGGGCGCGAAGGTTCATCAGCGCTTGAGAGTAAGCGCGCGCGTACGCTGCGTAGTGCACTTTGTCGGAGAGCTCGCGCCCATCGAGCGTCGCTTCAAGTTCGCAGAGCTGAGCGTCGCAGAAACGCACATCGAGATAGGTCGGGTAGCCGAGAGATTCCGGCGCGCCGGTGCAGCGCAGGCGTCCGTCTTCGCGCTCGACAAGTTCAAAATCGGCACGGCGACAGGCCCTTCGGAATCGCCGCTCGCTCCAGCCGAACTCGATGCCGGCGAATCCCTCGGGCGCCGGGATCGCGCTGCCTTGAACAATCTGTCCTTCTTCCGGCTCGAAATGAGGCGTGCCATCAACGCGTGGCTGGGCGATCGCGCTGGAAGCACAAATGCAGAAGGCCAGGAGCAACGTGCGAGTCGACATATCGTCAGAAGATCACGCGAGCTGGACTCCTGCAACTTTTCGCCACGCCGC
>JAHDCI010000310.1 GCA_020629955.1 Myxococcota bacterium
CCTCGATCCATTCTCCGTTAACACGAATACGAAACATCGAGGGACAGTAGAGCGTGACCCCCTAAGAACGCAAGGGAAGCGCGAGAGCGTTCTCCCTCTTGATCCGAGGTTGATGGATGCACGGACAGACCCGGAATGCCGCTGGCTCAGCTCTGACGCGACCTATTCGATCATACGTTCGATCACCGCGCGGTCCGGAGCATTCGGCGCGAGCTCGAGGTACCGTCGATACGCGCGACGTCCGGCGTTGCGATTCCCAAACCTCAAATACGCCCGGCCCAGTTCTTTCTGAATCCGCGGGTCACTCGGCCGCGCGCGCGCCGCTCGTTCAAACGACGCGATCGCGCCTCGAAGGTCGCCTGCGAGGAAGAGCCGCCGTCCTTCTTCGAAGGCGCCCGCGGAGGGAGTCATCACCGACTCCATCGCCGAATCGGGAGGGGTTCGCTCCACTCGTAGAGTCGCGGCAGAGTCCGCGCGCGAGCGTTCACGCCGAGTTCGCATCACGGAGGGCATTTCAGCCTCGCTTGCCGAAGCCTCTTCGATGGGTCTCGCGGCGTCACTCTCGGGCAGTGAGCTATCTTGTTCATTCGAGGAATCCACGGTCGCATCCGAACCGGTATCGCTGGCGGCATCAACGGAAGTATCGGGAGCTCCGGCATCTTGGACGGCCGCAATCACCCGACTTTCGTTTTCGAGCGGGTCAGGGCTCTCGTCGGAACGGGCGCCCATCCACGCGACGCCCACGAGGAGCGCGAGCCCGGCCGCGAGCAACCACCACGGAGAAATGTTGGCGGAGCGACGGGGAGGCAGAGAGGGATCGCGGCGAGATTCCCCAAATGGCGTGTCCTCGATCTCCTGTAAAAGCTCCAGCGCTTCCTCGAGTGCTTCGCGCATCTCTCGGGCGGACCGATATCGGCGATCGCGATCTTTGGAGAGCGCCTTCATGCAGATCTTTTCTAAGACGTACGGCAAGTGCCATTCGCAGCGACGGTTCGGACGTTCCACTGGCTCGGTCAGATGTTGGGTGATCGTCGCGAGCGCAGATGGACCCGAGAACGGCATCTCGCCAGTAAGCAATTGATAGAGGACGCACCCGATCGCGTAGACATCCGCGCGGCCGTCCAGATCCTCACCACGCGCTTGCTCCGGCGCCATGTATTCTGGCGTACCGCAGACGAAGCCGGTCACGGTGATCGCGGAGCCATCCGCCTCTACCAGCTTCGCGATCCCGAAATCGCAAACCTTCACAACATCTTCGCCCTCGTGGTCACGGACGACGACGATATTTTCCGGTTTGAGGTCGCGGTGAATGACGCCGATTTCATGTGCTTCTTCAAGCGCCGCGAGCGCGCCAACGGTAAGGCCCACGGCCCGCTTTGGCGTCAGCGGAAGCTCGGTCCGGATCACATCGAGCAAATCCGGCCCATCGAGCAACTCCATCGTGATGTAGAGGATTTTGCCGATACTCGAATCGCTCTCGTCCCGGCCGAAGTCGAATACGCGGACGGTGTTCGGGTGCGAGAGCTTGCTCGCGAGTTTGGCCTCGCGATGGAATCTTTTCGCGACCTTGGGATCCGCGGCGACGTGGGGGTGCAAGATCTTTACAGCGACATCGCGATCCAGATCTTCCTGATGAGCGGAGTAGACACAGCCCATCGAACCTTCCCCGATGACTTCGAGGAGTTCGTAGCGTCCTGCGATCATCTTACCGATGAGCGATCCGTCTTGAATCGGTTCGGCTTCAAGCGAATCACCGCAGTTCACGCAGGCGACTGCGTTGGGCAGATTCTTCGCGCCGCAGCTATCGCACTCCATCGAAGGGAGGATACACACTCAGCGGAAAATGTCTGCGTCTTCGCGCAACGGCGCTGAACGTCATTCGTTGCCGACTTGTCATTGCAGAACGGAGCCCGCCTGCGCTACTCCAATGCGCATGAACCTTCGCCCCATTACGGAAGTCGCCCGCGATCTTGAAATCGACGAGGCCAATCTGATCCCCTACGGCCGCGACAAGGCCAAAGTGGAGCTCGCCGAGCTCGACAAACCTCAACGCGGCAAACTGGTGCTGGTGTCGGCCATGACCCCGACAAAAGCCGGAGAAGGCAAAACCACGACGAGTATCGGTCTGACGATGGGTCTCAATCAGATCGGTGAGAAAGCCGTCGTGTGTCTTCGAGAGCCTTCGCTCGGTCCCGTGTTCGGGATCAAAGGCGGCGGAACGGGCGGCGGCGCTGCGCAAATCGAACCGGCGGCCGAAATCAAC
This sequence comes from Myxococcota bacterium, assembly GCA_020629955.1. GTDB lineage: Bacteria > Myxococcota_A > Polyangia > Polyangiales > Houyiibacteriaceae > JAHDCI01. The sequence goes on from JAHDCI010000310.1 coordinate 2,264, forward strand.
CTTCACTTCACGGGGGACCTGCACGCGATCACCAGCGCGAACAACCTATTGGCCGCCCTCGTCGACAACGACCTTCATTTTGGCGCCAAGTCAGGTCTCGATTCTCGCCGCGTGACGTGGCGACGCGTTCTCGACATGAACGATCGTGCGCTTCGGCAGATCAATATCGGTCTCGGTGGACGCAACGGGGGGCTTCCCCGGGAATCCGCATTCGACATCACTGCGGCGAGTGAAGTGATGGCGATCCTCGGCCTCGCGACAAGCGAGGAAAACCTACGCGAGCGCCTCGGGCGAATCGTGGTTGGGCGGACGGCGAAAAACGAACCGATTACGGCAGACGATCTCGGCGCCGCCGCTGCGATGAGCGTGCTTCTAAAGGACGCTCTGAAACCAAACATTGCACAGACCCGCGAAGGAACGCCCGCGATCGTACATGGCGGCCCGTTCGCCAATATTGCGCATGGCTGCTCCTCGATTCTCGGAACCAAGCTCGGTCTTTCGCATGCGGATATCGTGGTCACCGAGGCCGGTTTTGGGTTCGACCTCGGCGGCGAGAAGTTCTTCGACATCAAATGTCGTGAGGCAGGAATCTGGCCAAACGCCGTCACGCTTGTTGCGACCGTTCGCGCTTTGAAACTGCATGGCGACGGTGACCTTGAGGCGGGCATTGCAAACCTTGAGCACCACCTGGATTCGGTCGCATCCTTTGGAGTTCCGATTGTGGTTGGCATCAATCTCTTCCCGGACGACACCGCCGATGAGATCGAGATGATCAAGAAGCGGTGCGCCGCGAAGGGCGTGAAAGCCGTGGCCTCCGCCGCGTTCGCAGAAGGCGGCGCCGGCGCGACTGAGCTGGCGGAAGCGGTGCGCGACGCACTCAGCGATGATGTCGAACCGAAGTATCTCTACGACCTCGACATGTCGTATAAGAAGAAGCTCACGCGGGTTGCAAAAGCGATTTACGGGGCGGCCTCGGTCAACATCGAACCGGCCGCGCGAAAGGTCCTTCGACGGCTCGAGAAGGATGGCATCAACCTCCCGATTTGCGTCGCAAAGACCCCGCTTTCGATCAGCGATAACCCGAAGCTCATCGGACGTCCGAGTGGGTTTGCAATCACCGTTCGCGAGGCTCGCTTAAGCGCCGGAGCAGGGTTTGTCGTCTGCTTGTTGGGCGACGTCATGACCATGCCGGGTCTTCCGCGCGAACCATCGGCGAAGAACGTCCGCGTCGAAAATGGTCGAATCTACGGTCTGATGCAGAACGATTAGGTCATCGAGCCCAGGGATTTTAACAACGCTCCAGAACCATCGGATCTGGAGCGTTTCCCATTTTTGTACCGGCCCCGCTATGCGTCGATGCATTTGGGAAAACGTATCGAGACAATTGATTTCGACCTTAAATTTTAGGCCAATTGCGATCTCGCGATGAAGAAAAGTGTCGCTTCGATGTCATGGTCAAAGAGAAGGGGGAGGACGCCGAGTGCGATCCCCTTCACTCGTTTCGGAATCATGCATCTCATGCGGTGAATGAACTGAAAACACGTTTCGACTGTGCGTCATTGGGAGGCGATGCTACTCTGATCCCCTTGGTCGACCTTCGTCGACCGTTCGATAACCCCGGCTTGCAAGACGCAACCACTCACATTTGGAGCCCATCATTTCTGCCAAGGTTTTTGTCGGCAATCTCAACTACCGGACCTCGAAGGACGAACTACAAGAGTTCCTCGGCGCCGCTGGAGAGATTGTAGATTGCTTTCTGCCCACTGACCGCGAGACTGGACGTCCGCGCGG
>JAHDCI010000311.1:0-2106 GCA_020629955.1 Myxococcota bacterium
TGGTGGCCTTGCTCTTGGTGGCCTTGCTCTTGGTGGCCTTCTTGGGCGCCGCCTTCTTCTTGGCGGTCTTGCTCTTGGTGGCCTTCTTGGGCGCCGCCTTCTTCTTGGTGGAAGCCTTTGTCGTCTTTTTCTTTTCGGTCTTCTTCGTCATGTCTCGTTCCTTTGGCGAGCCAGCGCGTAGAGGGCAACCCCTGCAGCCACAGAAGCGTTCAAAGAGCCTACCGGACCGTGCTGCGGAATGGAGGCAAGAAGTTCGCAGCGCTCTCGAACCATGCGCCGTAGGCCGTTGCCTTCCGCGCCAACGACGAGCACTTTCGGGCGCGGATCCGGAATCGCGCCAATATCCACGCTTCCTTCCGCGGCAAGCCCGATGGTCACGTAGCCATCTTTCGAGAGCTGTTCGAGAGAGCGCTGCAGGTTGGTGACCTGCGCGATCGGAAGATGCTCGGTGGCGCCTGCGGATGTCCGCGTGACAACGGGCGTGATCGGCGAGGCGCCGTGTTTCGGGACCAATACGCCGCGCGCACCAAAGATGAGCGAGCTGCGCAAGATGGCGCCAAAGTTGTGCGGGTCGGTGATGCCGTCGAGCGCGACGATGAGCTCGGCCCCGTGAAAGCTCTCCACGTCGGCGTACTGGAATGGCTTCGCGAGTGCGATAATGCCCTGATGGATCGCGCTGCTCGAAAACTCATCGAGCGTTTCCTTATCGACCTTTCGGATATGCAGCCCCGCGGCCTCCGCGGCTTCGAGGGCGCCGCGAAACGCTTGGTCCGCACCTTCGCGGTGCGCGTTACGCTCGAACTTCTCCGAGAGTTCGCGTTCGACCAAAATCTCCCGCGCCGTCCCGGCGGCGATCGCCTCGCAGACAACCCGGCGGCCGGCGATCACCCGAGGACCATCCGGGGAAGGGGAACGGCGTCCTTTGGCAGAACTTGCTCGCGACTGGGCCCCTCGCGACGGCTTGCGACCATCGCGCTTGGGTCGTCCCTTTTCCGGGCGTCCTTTGGCGGGACGATCGTTCGCACCTCGCTGTCTCGGGCCGCCGCGCTTTTGGCCGCCGCGCTCCGAACCACCACGCTTCGGGCCACTACGCTGGGCAGGGCGCTTCTTCGAATCAGCCAAGCTCACGTCTCGCTTGCCGAGCCGCACGAGCAATCCGCTGCGCCGCTTCGATGGGGTTCTTGGCGAGCCGGATGGGCCGGCCCACAACGAGCACATTCGCGCCCGCCTTGATCGCAGCCTCGGGCGTCGCAATGCGCGTTTGGTCGTGCGCCTGCACGCCTTCGGGCCGAATGCCGGGAACGACCAGCTCGATATCCGAAAGCTCCGCCCGAAGCGTCTGACACTCATGCGCCGAACACACAAAGCCCCGAATCCCCGCCGCATGCGCAATCTTCGCGAGCCGCAGCGCGCGCGCCTCGCTCGTCTCTTCAATGCCATGCGCTTTGAGCTGCTCGGTCGAGGCGCTGGTCAGTACTGTCACCGCGAGCAGGCTCAAATCGCCGGAGTTCTCCTCGCATCGCCGGAGGGCCTCGGTGCCCGCTTCTGCGTGAACGCTGAGATAGCGAACGCCAAGCGCGGAAGCGGCTTTGGTCGCGCGCGCCATCGTGGCGGGAATATCGTGGAGCTTTAGGTCGAGAAAACACTCGGCGCCCGCGTCATGGACCGCGCGGACCGCGTCGGGACCGGCCTTCGTAAAGAGCTCAAGGCCGACTTTAAAGATATCGACATGCGCCCCCAAAATCGCGAGCCACCGTTTGGCTTCGCCGAGAGTAGGAACGTCGAGGGGAAATGCGAGCTCAGGAGGACGTTGCACGCGGGCGACCCTATCAGGTTGCGGAGCGGGGACAAACGACGGAACGGAAAACTCTTGTGACGCGTGCGGGGATCACATCGATGGAAGGGATGTTCTTTCGTCAGGGGCGCCGAGGCGCGCTTCGGAGAGCGGACAGGCGAGTATATTCAAGGAAGAACGAAGCTCGGTGCGGTGTTCCTTTGGCGGAAGAGGGCGCTTCTAGCGGTGTGAACCACGCTCTAGGATGGCCTCTTCATCTCGTCTCTCAGCCCGTCTGCTGTTGAACGCAGCCGGCGAAATGACCGAAGGCG
>JAHDCI010000311.1:2206-3973 GCA_020629955.1 Myxococcota bacterium
GCCGCTGGGCATAGGAAGAGTGGAGCGTCGCAATCAACATCGATGCCACCGGCGCTCCCGCCCTCCAACGGTAATGATCCGACCTCCACCCCTGGGTCGCCCGGATTGGGTACCTCAAAGAGAGTCATCTCGTCTTCGAGTTCGATTTGATAGCGGCCCGCGACGTCGGCCTCAACGGTCGAACTGCAACCAGGATTGCCAGAGCCGCTTCCCATCAGGAGAAAAGAGAGCAGGATGGTGCTGGCGAGCGAGAGAGGTTTGAAGTTCATGGGCCTACGTTCGCACGCGGGAGGGAAGCCGCACAATCCCAAATTCTTCGCGCGATAGCGTCCGCCTCGTTGCGACTTGACTCGCTTCGTCGTCTCCGAACACGAGGGCTTCAGGTCTCGCCATGCCTTCCTGCGCTTCAGGTAGGCGAGTCGCGCTCGACTGAGAAGTGAATCGGTCGCGTCGTTTCGTGAAATGCTCCTTGGCGGGGCTCGGTCGCCACGTAGTGTTCGCGCGCTCGCTTGGAAACGGCGTGCCCTCGTCTGATTTCATTTGCATGATGTCACGAGCGTCATGAATCTTCCTCTTCTCCGGTTTCCATTTCTTCTGCTTTCATGCTCCCTTCTGTGCGCTCTCGCCGCTTGCGGAAGCCGCAGCGGCCTTCGAGCGACGGGCCCTGCCATCCCATCACGAGACGCCGGGCCGCCGGAAGACGCCGAAGTCGACGCGTTGCCCGACGCCCCCCTATCTCCGCCGCTCGCCCCCGGACGCCTCCAAGACCAATGGAGCTTCGGCACCATCCGCGCTCTCTGCGACCTTTTGATGATCCAGTTCTGCGAAGACGGCCGCGTCATGACCCGCTTCCAAGCCGATCGTTGCGACGGCGAGACGTCCGTCACCGACGCCCCTCAAGAAGCCCAAATCGAGTGGCTCTCGGAAACCGATTTTGTCCTTCGCGATTTCGGCGTGGATTTTCTCTCCGGCGCCCGATTCCGCTGGGTCCCCGGCGCCACCGAATCCGAAGACCAAATCGAAATCCTAGCCCCAGGCTTTCCGTGGACCAACGGAGTCCGCGCCGAGTCCTTCGAAATCACGGTCCCCGAAGACTTCATCCACTGCCGCTGACTCACTCCCGAGCGTGAGCTTAGACAGACTGAATTGGCCAATAAATCCGGGTCAGCGGAATCAGCTGACGCGTCTCGATGTCCGCGGTCTCGTAGTGTTCGAGCAAGAGCTCGCGAAGCATCGGTAGGTCGACCAGCGTCAGCGGAACGTTGGAGCGCTCTGCTTCGTAGCGAGCTTCCTTGGTGAAGCCGCCCGTGCTCACGTAAAGGCAGCGGTCCCCCGGTTGCCTGCCGCCGAGAAACGTCCGGATGTGCGGCGCGCCCATCGGGGTTCGCTGACGGTGCTTTATCTCGACGAAGATTCTCGGCTCAAGCAATCCCAGACCGTCTGGCGACGCGAAGATGTCGATACCTCGGTCAGGTCCTTTCGCCGAGCGTCGCGTCTTGTAGCCCATGGCCCGAAGGACGCCGGCGACAAGATCTTCCATCTGATCGGGATCAAGTCGGTTGATGAGATCATCGATGCGCTCCGCCGCTTGTTCTTCCGCGTCGTCACCGATCTCCTGATCGTACGATGTCGTCGGGCGTTGCGACGTGGGTTCGGCGGGAATCACCAGTTCTTCGTCGAGCCCGACAGCGTTCTTCCGCAAATCGGCTGCTGCGTGCTCGTTCGGCAGGAAGAGGGTGAGGGTGGAGCCGAGCGTGTTGCGTGTAG
>JAHDCI010000312.1 GCA_020629955.1 Myxococcota bacterium
GCAGCAACTGTATTTTGATTTCCGCCGAATTCGTCGATCGAAGCCCACCTCGGCGCCCCTGACGAAAGATCATCCCTTCCATCGATTTGATCCCCGCACTCGCGATTTCGCAACCCCAACTGCGGAATAGGGCCTCATCTTCTCTCTCTTGCTTCTTAAAGAAACCGTGCACCCAAATACCGACGCTCTGATCACCCCGAATGTCGGGACCGGACACCGAAATGATGGATAGGCAGGCGCCCGTTTTTCTCGATGGCCCGGTTGGGACGGAGCTCGAGGCCAGAGGCATCGAAACGACGCTTCCACTTTGGTCCGCCAGCGCGATCCGAGATGCGCCGGAGGTGCTCGCCGCGATCCACGCCGACTATGCGCGGGCGGGTGCTGTGGTTCATACGACGAACACGTTTCGAACGACCCGACGCGTGCTGGGCGACGAATACCGGAGCTACCTTCGCGATGCCGTTGCGATCGCGCGTGACGCGATCCATCCCGGTCACCGGCTCGCAGGCAGTATTGCCCCGCTCGAAGATTGTTACCGCCCCGACGATTCGCCGCTGGCCAAGGGTGAAAGCCCGGGGAGTGTGATCGCCGAACATCGCGAGAAGGCAGAGGCCCTTGCCGAAGAGGGCTGCGACGTATTGTTGTGTGAGACCTTTCCGAGACTCGACGAGGCTCGCCTGGCGCTGCGCGCCGCGCGAAAGACCGGATTGCCTGCCTGGGTTTCGATTTGCCCAGGTCCGGATGGAGCGCTGCTCAGCGCGGCGGAAGTGAAGGAAGCCGCACGCATCCTTCAAGGGGAGGGGGCGGAGGCGATTCTTGTGAATTGTGTCTCTTCCGCCCGCGCGCTTGGCTTCGTGAAGGCCATCGCAGAGGTTTGCGCCCTACCGATCGGTGCCTATGCGAATGCTGGCGAACCAAATCCACAGAGCGGCTGGACAAGCGCGACAAGCTTTGCGCCGGAAGAAGCGCTCGCTCACGCACGGGATTGGCAGGCCGCAGGGGCATCGATCTTCGGGGCGTGTTGCGGCATGACCCCCGATCACCTGCGGGCGCTTGTTCGAGGTGTCAAAGTTTAAAAACATTGCGCTTTTTCATGGGTTCGCATTGAGATTGCGTTCCTTGGCAGGCGAATCGTCTTGCGTGCTTTCTGGATCGCTGCTACTCGCCGTAGCCCTTCTGGAGAATTGACTGATGAAACCGTCCCCCCTCGCCATCGCGAAGAAGCGCTTTGATATCTCTGAGACCGACCCTGTCGCGGCCCGTAAGGCAGCGAAAGCGAAGCTCGTGGAAGCCGTCAAGGCGCACACCGAGACCGGTCTTTGGATCGACCGTCTGAACGAAGACAAGGGCCTCGCCCATGTCTCGAATGGCAAGCTTCTCAAGCTCCTCGACACGCTCGACGCCGTGAAGGCCGAGCACGGTAGCCGTGACGCGCTCATCAAAGCGCTTGGCGACCTCGAGGGCAAGACCTCCGATCGCTGGAACAGCTGGTCGACGCCGCGCCTTTGGGACGCCTACAAGTCGGCGAAGAAGCGCGCCAACTAAGACCTTCGATTTCTGAAGGGTTCAAAGCCGCGGCCGATGTCGCGGCTTTTTTCATGGCGTGTGTTCTCCTCTGGACGCAAAAGCGTGTCTCGGAGAACGCGCTCCCCCCAGCCAGTTTGCCGAAAAGTGCGAGCCTGGTCTTCCTGCCGAGTCGATTTGTGCGATTCTTTTTGCGAACGTCGCTCCGAACGCCATCCGGCTCACGGCTGGCATGGCCCTCGCACATACTCAGCTCATGAATCGCAAACTCGGTCTCATCCTCTCCTTGGTGGTCCTCGAAACGCTGTCGTCCACCGCCTTGGCACAAACGCGAGAACAACCGATGACCCACGAAGAAGCCTACTTCGCGGGAGATTTTGATCGGATTGCGGAGGCCGTCCCACCGGAAAGCTACGACTGCTGGGGGGCCGTCGCATACCTTGGGCGATGGGCGGAGGCAGGCTATCGTCCATCGCTTTTGGAAGCGGAAGAGGCCATGTGGGCTGAAGTCGAGGCGGAGCGTGAACGCGATGGGGATCCAGATTTCGTGCGCAATCGGTTGCAGGACATGCACACCGTCGCTGCGGGTTGTCCGGTGGATATTCGAGCGCGAGCGTTAATCCTGGGCCGCCACGCCTTGACCGCGGCGTTGCTCTTAAGCGAAGCGCTCGAGAATTCCGAGGAGGAGGAGGGCGACCTTCGCGCGCTCTGGGAAACGCTCTACCGCGGCGATCGCGAGTTCGCCGAGACCTATCGCGCGACCGGAAGGCTCACGGCCACGACCCACGAGCAACGAATGCGTCAGGTTACTGCCGTGGTCCGCGCTCACTACGGGGAGACCCTCCGATGTTCGTCTTTTGAAAACCGGGTCACGTGCAAGACCCCGGACCAAGAGTATGACCTCCCATCCGACTCGGGAATTCAAATGTGCGATCGCGATCTCGCGACGATCCGTGTCGTGCTTCAGGAGGGGCAAATCCTTCACCACGCCCAGAGCATCGAGTCGGCGATTTTCGAGAGTGAAGAAGAAGAGATGTCCCGCCGATCCTCTATGCGGACGATCGACGGACGAACGTTCCAAGTGATCCAGAAGAACCTTGGACTACGAGACGAAGCGGGAGACTTTGAGCCGGTCGGCATCGAATACGCCTTCTGCCCCCTTGATGGCCGCCGCTGCGTCGAAGCCGGAGAGAGCGACGTGCGGCTCTCGCCGACGCGTATCTCGGTGCGAACCCGCGATCGGAATGGCGACCGCTGGGAGCCTCTCCAAAACCGGTTCGGCGCCCGCATGAGCGTCTCCGCCTCCGCACCATCGCCGGTTTGTTCTCGCGTTGTGAAGGATGAGTCTGGAAACCAAAATGTTCGGGCGAGACCAAGCGCGCGGGCGGAGATTGTCGGTACCGTGCAAACTGGCACGGAGATCCTCGCGCTCGAAGAGCGCGGCAGCTGGACGCGTGTGGAGGGGAGCGTCTCCGGTTGGCTCTATGGTGTTCCTGCGGTCTGTGTGCCCAGCCGGCCGCACGATTCGCAGGGCAGTTAGATAGGGCGGAACGACGTTGAGGTCGTTCGCGTGCAAATGCGTCCGATTTCGGCGCGTCCATGGTGAAAGTTGGCTGAGGTCTGTGCGCGTGAAAATACGGCGACGCGGCTTTGGGACTTTTTCACCATCCTGCTAAGGCATGGGATGGAGTTTCAAGAAGCCCTGACAACGCGCCGCAGCATTCGCGGATTTCTCGATGAGCCGATTCCTGCGGAAGAGCTTAGGGCGATTTTCGAGGACGCTCAGCGCGCGCCTTCTTGGTGCAATATTCAGCCTTGGAGGGTTTGGGTTACTTCCGGTGAAGAGACGACGCGGCTGACGAACGCTCTTCTTCACGCCGCCGATCATATGGGAGCGAAGGCCGGCGCTTCCACGGTCGAAACCGATTTTCCGTGGCCTCCCGGCTACCCCGGCGAGTACGGAGAGAAGCGGAAGGCGTGCGGCATCGCGCTTTACGGCGCGATGGGGATCCGGCGTGAAGACGGCGCAAAACGCGCCGCGGCGTGGAGAAATAACTTCGCTGCGTTTGGAGCGCCTCATATCGCGATGGTCGGCGTGGACCCTCACTTTGGAATGTATGGAAGCCTCGATGTTGGCTGCTGGATCCAGAGCTTGCTGCTGTCCGTGCATGCCCGCGGATATGGCGCTTGCGCACAGGCCAGCTTGGCGCTCTTTCCAGAGGCGGTGCGAAGCGTCATCGACATCCCAAGTGAGATTGGGCTGCTCTGCGGGATCGCGATCGGGAAGGTCGATCCAGACGCGCCCGCGAACCAATGCTGGACCGCGAGAGATTTAGAAGGCTCGGTGCGTTTCTTAG
>JAHDCI010000313.1 GCA_020629955.1 Myxococcota bacterium
ACTTGGGGGTTTGGGGTCAGTCTGGTCGCAAGTTTTGCGTTCGGTCTGTGGATGATGCTGACGTTGATCCGCGCGATGGACGAGGATCTCGATTACGTGACCGAGCGGATCGCGGCGGTTGGAGAAGAACGTGAGCTAGAGGTAGCGCTGTCGATCCGGAGTCTCGATACGCTAGGGGAGTTGAGCCTTCGTTTGGACGACGTTCGGGAAGATGCCTCCTCCCTCCTTTCCCGCGTTCGACAAGCACGCCGGAAAGGCGACGCGGCCGCAGAGGCTGGCGAAGAGTTGGTTCAAGCCGCGCGGCATGAATTGGGCACGCCAATGAACTCGATCCTCGGGTTCTCACATGTTCTGCTCGATGAGATCGATGGACCCCTAAACGAAGCCCAGCGAGAAGAGGTCGAGCAGATTCAGGAAGCGGGCATGCAGCTCACGCAGCTCTTTCGAGACGTGCTCGCGCTCAGCGCGTCCACGCAAACTTCGTTTCGATTGGAACGTGAACAGGTCAGCTTGAGGGCCTTGATCGAAGGTATCGCGCGTCAGCTTGAAGTGGGTCGTACTGAGGCCTCTCGCGAAGCGGTCGAGCTTCTGGTCGACGTTCCGGACCTTGACGTCCATGTAGACGCGGGCCGCCTGGGTCAGATCGTTGGAAACTTGTTGGCGAATGCACTCAAGTTTACGGACTCCGGCTACGTGAAGGTCTTCGCATCGAAGGTTCACAATCATATCGAGCTCATCTTCGAGGATACGGGCGTCGGGATCTCGGAGGAGGCGCTTGAGATCATCTTCTCCGAGTTCGACCGAGCAAATGCGCGGAACCGAGCTGGACACGGTCTTGGTTTGGCGATCGCGCGACATCTGGTCGAGCTTCACGGCGGTTCGATTCACGCCGAGAGTACGCTGGGGCTGGGTTCACGATTTGTCGTTCTCATTCCGCAACTCGAGGTGGAAGCGTGACTGCCGACTCACCTCCAGCGATGCTTGCGCGGCTTGTCGCAGTCCATGTTGGTTTGGCGACTATCGCGATCGCTCTGGGGGCACTTATCTCCGCCTCGGTAGGAGTTTCGCTAAAGCTGCTAATGATCGCGAGCGCTGCAGCTCTCGCAGGCGCCACGTGCTTTTTGCTGCTCGCGTCTCCTCGCCTCTATCGAACAATTCGGGATATTCATGGCGCGCTCGTTACGGATAAGCGACCCCCCGAAATGAGCCAATGGATCGAGCGCACCTACTCGATGCCGACAACAACCCAGAGTTGGTCAGTGGTGGTGGAGGCGGTTGTCGCGCTCTGCTTTCTCGAGTTCTTCGGGGATGACTCCTTTATGGAGCGCACGTCGTGGCTTGTTGCCTTCCTTGGCGCGCGCGTGGGAGTCTCTCAGCTTGGTGTGGTCGCCTGGCGAAGGCATCTTTGGACAGGGTGGCTCGAGCGTCTGGAGCCGCGCTGTTTTGCGCCACTCCTGGAACGCGGCGGAGTTAACGCGCCTTTCGGTCGACGCGTTCTGCTTCGAATCGGATCGACCTGCATTGTCGTTCTTAGTCCCGCGCTGGCGTACGTGTTGCGGGGGACCTCCAGCCCGGCGGAGGTGTTCGCTTGCATCGGGCTTTTCCTTTTGGTGAACGCGCTGACCTTTTACGCGGCGCTCCGAGTGGCCCGGAACCTGGAGAACGATCTCCGCGATGTTCGACGATACGTTCGTTCGCTGCACTTGAACCGGGAGCAGGATGTCTCATTGATCGATCGCGGTCCTGCGTTCCGTACGACGAGCGGGAGCCGGCTTGCCTCGAAGGTGATCGATCTCGTCGCGGCGATCGAGAAGAACGCGCAAAACGAACTTGATGAGCGCGATCGTGCGTTCGCTCTTGCGAGGCTTCGCGCACGCTTCGTTGCCTTTATGAGCCACGATTTACGTCTGCCCCTTAACGCGATCCTTGGCTTCTCCGGGTTGCTGAAGAACGAGACCAGCGGCCCTCTCAACCATGAGCAGGCCGACTCCGTCGAAGCGATTCAAGAAGCGGGAACGGCTCTGCTCGAGCTCCTCAGCGATATCATCGATAGCGCTCGGCTCCAGTCCGGAAAGCTTCCGCTCCACGTTGGGCGACACTCCGTTCGCGAGCTCGTTCTGGAAGCCGTCGGGCGAGTTCAGCTCGCGCCAGAGACAAGCTCCGCACAGTTCGAAATCCGATTCCCGGAAGAAGATACGGTGGCCATGGTCGATCGCGAATGGACCGTGCGCGCGATGGTAAACGTGCTCTCTCATGTCGCGCTTTGGCTTGGAGATGAACGCGAGATCCCGCTGTGGACGCTCTCTGAATCCGGCGCCGAGGTTCTACGATGTGGGCTTGTTTTGACATCCGGAGAAGATTCCCAGCGTATGTTCGCCGGCCCGCGCGACGTGAGAAGTCGATCGGGGAAACGCGTAGGGGGGCTCGGTCTTGGCCTCGCGCTCGCTCGCAATACCCTTTTGGCCCAAGGCGGCGACCTTCTCTATTCCTCGCAAGGAACAGACAATCAGCGGGGGTTCACCTTTCGTTTTCCGATCGCAGAAAGAGAGTAGCGAAAAAAAAAAGCCCCGGACGTTTGTCCGGGGCTTCTCTTTCGGTCGCCGTCGACTAGGGGGTGCAGAGCACGTTCGGTCCACCGGGCGTGCCGAAGTTGTCCGCGGCGTAGGTCGTCTCTGCGGTCTCGGGCGTGAGGCACCAAAGCGCGGATCCCGATCCGTTGAGGAACGCGAGGTTGAGGTTGAAGCTCTGGCCGGCGCGTTGGCCAAATCCAACCGATTCGAGAGATGAAGGAGCGTCTCCGGGGAACGTTACCGTGTGAATGACTTCTCCGCCCATCGTGAGGGAGAGCGTTTCGCCTCCATTGCCGAGTACGAAACCAAGCTCTCCATCGCACTCGATTCCACCATTCGCTGATGCGTCCGTGTTGATGCAGAACACGGCGTATCCTTCAGCCTCGACCATGAGGTCTTCGGTGATCGTAAACTCACCGCCGGCATCGCTGATTGTGAGACCGTTGAGGTTAAGCTCCGCGCCTGAGTTGTTGTAGATTTCGAGGTACTCACCATTGCTATCGGAGATCCCCGACGCAGGGTTGGGCATGAACTCCGAAATATAGAGGGCCGGACCAACGAGGCACATTCCGGATACGCACGTTCCTTCGTCACACATGCCGACCGGGTTGTCCTCGGCGCACGCCGCTGCCGAACAGGTCTCGAAGCAGTCGGAGTCGAAGCAATCCACGAGACCATCAAGGTCGTTGTCCTCGCCGTCGCCACACTCGGTTTCGGCTGCGACGCACGCCGGGACCTCAAGGCAGAGCCGGTTCGTGCAATCGGTCGCTTCGCCTTCGCAGAACATGGGGCGGCACGCGTCGGCGCAGTTTCTATCGGCGCAGTCGGTGTAGCCGTTGCCGTCGTTGTCACGACCGTCGTCGCAGCTTTCTTCGCGGTCTTCGCAGAAATCGGCGCACGCGTCATCGTCGCAATCGAGCCGGCCGCTGTGGTCATCATCGAGGCCATTCGAGCAGAGCTCGAGCGTATCTTCGGTTCCAGCGACGTCGGGCCGGCATGCGTCGGTGGTCTCTGCGCAGGAGCGTTCGCCACAGTCCACGCGCCCATCGCCATCATTGTCCTCTCCGTCCGAGCAAAGCGCTTCGGTATCTTCCGTACCGCGCTCAGGGCATTCGCCGATTCCAGCACACGCAAAATCGACGCAGTCGACGAAACCGTTGCAGTCGTTGTCGAGACCGTCGCTGCACGCTTCTGCGGTGTCCTCGTCACCAAACGAGTCGACCCCAGCGGGCGGACAGAGCGAGCACTCGGCGTCCGTGTCGATCATCCCGTCACAGTCGTTGTCGACCTCGTCGTGACACTCGAGCCA
>JAHDCI010000314.1 GCA_020629955.1 Myxococcota bacterium
GCTGCGATGCATAGACCACGGTTTGAGGAACGGCAAATGGAGATTCGCGCGAGTGCTTCCCCTGTGTCAGGCTCAGGCTATGAACGTCGTGCGCGCGCTTAAGTCGAAACTTCCCTCGGTTGAATCCGGAGATCGCAACTTCATCCGGGAGGCCTGGGATCGCATGAGTCCCATCCCGGGAGGCAAGACCCTCTTCTCGAAATTCATCGGTCGGGCTGCGCCCTATAGCGGCACGATCGACGCCCGGGTCACCGAGCTCTCCCCCGGTCGCTGCGTCGCGGTCATGGAAGACCGTCCCGGAGTTCGAAATCATCTGCGCTGCGTCCACGCAATTGCGCTCGTCAACCTCGCGGAGATCACCGGCAACGTGGCCCTCGCTTATTCGATGCCCGATGACGCACGCTTCATCGTCGCCGGACTCGATATCGAGTACCTCAAGAAGGCGCGCGGTACGATCACGGGCGTCTGTGAATGTCCGCTCGTCGAGACCAGCGAGCGCACCGAGTACCCGGTCGAGGTGTTTCTCAAGAACGGCGCCGGCGAGGTTGTTGCAAAGTGCACGCTTCGCACGCTGGTAGGTCCGAAAAAGAAGTAAGCGCGATGGCGCTCGCGCTCGAGAAACTTCGGTTCTTCTGCTCGATGGCGCAGCAAGCGCTCGTCACTCCCTATCCAAACCAACCCGCTTTTCGGCTTCGGGGTGAGCACGATCTCAAGGAGCCGAAAGAACTGACGCCGGTCTTCTGGGGAGCGTACGACTGGCACTCCGCGGCGCACGGTCATTGGACCCTGGCGAGGGTCGCGCACCTTCATCGAGATGCGGGAGATGAGCTCGGTGCGGTCGCGCGCGAGGCGACACGTTTTCTCGCGGAGGTCCTTCGACCCGAAGCATGCAAAATGGAGGCAGCGTATTTGCAGGCGCGCCGGAGCTTCGAGCGTCCTTACGGGCTTGCGTGGCTCTTGCAGCTTCACGCTGAGCTTGTGGAATGGAGCGCGGTCGACCCCGCGGCTGAACCACTAAAGAAGGCTGTTCAGCCGATGGCGTCCGTCGCGGCGACCAATATCGCAACCTGGCTTCCGAAACTCTCCTCCCCGACGCGGAGCGGGACCCACGCTCAGACAGCGTTCTCGCTTGGGCTTTGCTTCGACTGGGCGCAAAGCGTGGGCGAGGAAACCTTCCTTGCGCTTCTCGATGAAAGGAGCCGCACGTACTACGGGGATGACCACTCGTATGCAGTGCATCTGGAACCCGGAGGGGAGGACTTTCTATCCAGTTCGCTCGGGGCAGCCGACCTGATGCGCCGGATTCTTCCGCGGGACGAATTCGCTCAATGGTTCGGGCGAGTCCTTCCCCAAGAGCTTCCGTTTTCGCTTGCCAAGGTGAGCGACCCAGAAGACGGCCGGCTCGCGCACCTCGATGGCCTGAACCTCAGCCGCGCCTGGATGCTCGATGGAATCGCAACCCATTTTCCGCGCGAAGATTTAGCGAGGCTTCGCGACGAGCATCTCGAGTATGCGCTGCAAACCATCGACGGCGCGCACTTCGCTGGGAGTCATTGGCTCGGCACCTTCGCGGTGTACGCGCTGACTCGCCGCGGAATCCGGCGCGGCTGACGGGCTCGCGAACGAGGCGGAGTCTCCGCTCGACGCCGCGGGCGAAAGAGCGCATATCCTTTCGATGGGATACGTCTTTGATGTTGATGAGCTAGAGGCCGCGGTTCAGACCGGAATCGGTAAAGACCCCGAAGCCGCGATGGATGCGATCACGGCCGATCTTGCGCGCCGGTACCCGGGCCGCATCAACACCAAGGAACGCGACTGGATCCTCAACAACGCCGGCGGCGCGATGGGCCAGATCACCCTGCTCTACTGCTCACTGAACGAATACCTACTCTTTTTCGGAACTCCCATCGGAACGGAGGGACACTCCGGTCGCTACGGGACGGACGTCTACGATTGGGTCTTCGATGGCGAGATGTGGTGTTACGTCGAGGGAGAGACCGAGCGCACGCTCTACAAGCCGGGGAGCCGCGCCTATCTCGGAAAGAGCCTCGCGAAGGGCTACCGGATCCCGGACCGTGCCTGGATGCTTGAATATAGCCGGGGGCCGATCCCATCGATGCTTCCCTTCGGGCTCGCGGACTCGTTGGTTTCAACGCTTGACCTTCGCTCCCTCGGAAAGACCCTCGCGCAATACACGCGTGAGGTGGCGCGCTCCACGTTCCGCCGCTGAGCGCTGGCGAAACGTCAGCATTCGGTCCAAAGAACCGATGCCCCCATTCGGGGGACACGGTTGAAGAAATGACGCGCCCGTGCGTCGGAGACTCGATATGGGAATTTTAAGCTGGATTGGCCTCGGCCTTGTCGCTGGCGCGCTTGCGAAACTCGTCATGCCAGGCGATCAGAAATCGGGCTGCTTGATGACGATCGTTCTCGGCGTTGTCGGCGCATTCGTCGGCGGGTATGTCGGCACCTATCTTGGGATTGGCACCGTCGATTCGCTGAATGTGAAGAGCATCGGGATCGCCACGGGCGGCGCGTTCTTGGTGCTTCTCGCCGCGCGCATGCTGGGCGGCGGCGGCGACGACTGAGCACGAGTCGAGTTGCCCCAGGGCGATCTCGATATAATGTGCGCCCCACGCCCCCATAGCTCAGCTGGATAGAGCAGCGGCTTCCTAAGCCGAAGGTCGGACGTTCGAATCGTCCTGGGGGTGCCATTCAAAGAAGCGCATGGCGCACTTGTCCGTATTGCCGATGGCGTCCCGTCGGGCGTAACCTCTTGAGATGCGAAAGCGCCTACTCTTGTTCTTGTGCGCGTTCAGCGCCTGCTCGGTTTCGGAACTCCAGTTTGACGGGGGGCCAGAAGATGCCGGGGAAATGGATGGTGGATTGGACGACGCTTCGGTCGATACCAGCGACGGCGACGCGCAAATCTGCGAACCCGTGTCGGAAGAAGAGATCTGCAACGCCATCGACGAGGACTGCGACGGGATGATCGACGAGGGCTTCGAGACGCGGCGCGAGATGTGCAACGAAGAGGATGACGATTGCGACGGCTTGATCGACGAGAATGTCGAAGCGGTGGATGAGATATGCAACGGGTTCGACGACGATTGCGACGGCGCCATCGACGAACTCGTGGGCTCCGAGGAGACCTGTAACGGCGAGGACGACGATTGCGACGGTCTGATCGACGAGGAGCTCGCCGCCGAGGGCTGCACGTTGGCAGGGTGCGAGAGTGGTACCTGCTCATTTCTGATGTCCAATCTGAACATTCCGAACACTGCGATGCCGACCATGGTTGCGGGCTTCGACCTGGATGGAATGATCGGTATGGCCACGACTACATCCTGCGATGACGTTGAGGATTTCTCGAATGGGGAAGTGACTGGCATCGACAATGGGTTCGCCTCTTTTGCAACAAGTGTCGGCGCAGTCTTGGATTTCGACTCGCCCATCAGCCGGGCCTTTGGAGATGGCGATTGGGCGATCGTTTTTCAAATCTCCGGGGTCGATGGCCGCTCAGATTCGGATGTCGAAGTGGAAATCTTCGACTTCAGCGAACGAGGACCCGGCATTGATTATCGCGCGAATCAAATGTGGGAGAGAACCGGAGGGCCCATCGCAACGGCAAGCGGGAGCATCCTTGACGGAGCTCTGCGAGTCGAAGATTTTACGCTTCCGCTTCCTTTTCCTTTCGCGTTCGCAGAACCCGGAAGTCTCGACACCTTTGAGTTCACGAACGCCCACCTCACTGGGCGAATCTCTCCTGAGGGTCTCTCGGAAGCTATCTTCGGGGGAGAGCTCCAGGTCGATGCTCTCGTGGACACCGTCTGTGACGGCACAAACGAGACCATCCGAGGACTCTGCGGCGAGGACGG
>JAHDCI010000315.1 GCA_020629955.1 Myxococcota bacterium
CTAGTGCGTGATTCAAATCGCGAGAAGGGTCCTCTTCCGCCAGGAACGCCGATCCGATCTTCACCAACCTGTTAAACCTCATGGGTCCTTCGCGGGCCCATTTTTTATGCTGCGTCGAGCCAGTCGAGCGCTTCTCTGCGCGATGACGAAGGGATCCCAAATCGCCGAAGCGAGCTCGCCACCCAGCCGACATGGAGTCGTGGCTTCGGAAACGCGCGATCGAGGACGGCGATCACCGACTTCTTTTGAAGCGCACTGAGTGGCCGTCCCGGGGAATGCTCGGCAAATACCAAAGCGAGGAGCCCGACGCCGCTGAGATGCAACGCACGCTTGATCTTCCGTGGCGGCATGAGCGGCACGGAGTGCTGCACCAAAATCGGCTCGGCGAGGTACTTCAGATAGCTCGGCAAGACCACAGCACGCGGATGGCCTGACTGCAGCAATCTCGCTCCCGCGCGGTTAAAGAAGCCGCCAGGTCGGGAAAGTTCCAAGGCCATAATATCGGAAACGCTTGCCTGCGCGACTTCGTCGACCAGAGCGGCGAGCGGCCCTCTCAGTGCGGCACTCAATCGGGTGGCAGGCCCGACAATCTTTGTCGGTTCACCTAGCAGAAACGAACAGGCCGCCTGCAAAGTATCCTCATCCCGTCCTTCGAAAAGAGCCCGCAAAGAGTGCTGCGCAGGCAAAGGGTCGTATTGTCCCGCGAGGCGAATTATCTCCACCACGACATCTTCGGAGTCCGCGCGGGCATACGGAACGAGCCGGGGTAGCGAGGCGACCAATTGATCCGACATCCCCTGCAGCCAAGAGGGTTCGGTATCAGTCCACCAGGCGGGACCGGGCGGCGGCGGAAGAGCATCGGAAGGAAGGGTCAGCCCCCGAAGAAAGTCATGCTCATCATCGGCCTCCTCAAAGAGGACCTTCGCATAACCCATGAGCAAATACAGAAGCTCTTCCCGGGCGCCTGGCGAAACCAACTCCACCGCGCGAAGCAAAAACGGGAGCGCCCGAGCGGAGGCACTGTAAAGGTCGCAGTGTTGATGCACCAACGACATATCCAGCTCACTCGCGGCGGCGATGGCTTGTGCATCATCCCCCACGAGGAGCGTTTCGAAGTAATGGGGGGTATCCTTCGCCGGTCCGTATGCATGGCGCAGGGATGCCCAATCGACGCGTCGTATATCGTCGAGGAGAACCTCCCTGCTCCGCATGACTACTCTTCTTCGGCGATAGGCGGCGGTGTCTCGGTCTCACCGGGCTGAAGCGGTCCCGGAGCCCGAGAAAGCGTCGGCTCGTGCTCGCCAACCTCTTCCACTGGAAGCGGCTCGACGTCCACGACTCGCTCGCCTTCCTTCAGCCGGATCACGATCACGCCCTGCGTATTTCGCCCCGTCTCACGAATCTCAGAGATACGGGTTCGGATCACCTGGCCGCCGTCGGTAATCACCATCAGGCCCTGGTCAGGGTCGACCAGACGAAGCCGAACCATTTCACCGTTTCGTTCGGAAGTTTGAATCGCAACGATGCCGAGCCCGCCGCGCTTCTGAATCTTAAAGCTGCGATCCGACTGAAGTTCTCCATCGTCACCAAGGGTCTTGAGCGGCGTGCGCTTTCCGTAGCCCTTCTCGCAGATGGCAAGAACCTGCTGAGCACTCTCGTCACGAATCACATCCATGCTGACAGCGCGGTCGCCTTCGCGAAGCTCGATCCCCTTTACGCCCATCGACCCGCGGCCCATCGGGCGAGCGTCGCTGACGTTAAAGCGAATCGACTGACCATGCGCCGAACCGATGATGACAGTTTGATCCGCCTCCACGATTCTTGCACCGAGAAGCTCATCGCCTTCCGCAACGCCTACACCGATGATGCCGGTCGTGCGGATATTCGCGTAAGCGCTCAGCTCCGTTCGCTTCACGCGGCCGCCCAAGGTGCATGTCAGCAAGAATGCGTCATCGCGGCTGAGGTCACGGATGGGCAAGATCGCGGCCACGCGGTCTTCATCTTCGAGGCCTACAAACCGAACGACGGGACGTCCGGGGGAGTTCCGTCCCTGTTCGGGGATCTGGAACACGCGCCGGGTGTATGCCTTGCCGTTGTGTGTGAGGAAGAGCAAGTGCGCATGCGCGTTGACGGAGAACACCCATTGGACAAAATCTTCGTCCTTGGTGCGCATCGCTCGAAGGCCCTTCCCTCCGCGGTTTTGTGCCCGGTACTCACTGAGAGGAACGCGCTTGATGTAGCCAGAGTTCGTGACCGTCACGACGACTTCCTCGTCCGCAACGAGGTCCTCCATACTGAGGTCACCTTCGGCGTCGACAATCTCCGTGCGGCGTTCGGTGCCATAGCGCTCACGGATTTCGTTGAGCTCGCCTTTAATGACATCCATCAGGAGGCCGTCGGAGTCGAGAATCGCCCGGAGCGATGCAATGAGATTCGAGAGCTCACCGTACTCACGAGCGAGCTTCTCACGCTCGAGACCCGTCAGCCGCGAGAGACGCATCTCAAGAATCGCTTTGGCCTGACGCTCAGAGAGATAGTAATCGCCACCCTCAAGCGCCGCCTGAATCTCGTCCTCGGGGCGTCCCGCGCGCCGCACGAACTCTTCAAGCCCCTTGAGCGGGAGCTTCATAAGACGCCCGCGCGCCTCCTCAGGGTCTCGCGAATCACGAATCGTTTGAACCACGAGGTCCACGTCCGTGACAGCCATGCCAAGACCTTCGATGAGCTCGCGCTGCGCGAGTGCCTTCCGAAGGTCGTATCGCGTGCGGCGGGTAACGACTTCACGCCGGTGCTCGATGAAGTGAACGAGCGCATCCTTCAGAGAGAGCATCCGCGGTCGCTGACCGACAATCGCGAGACAGTTCACACCGAACGTGCTCTGAAGCGCCGTCTGACGATAGAGATGGTTTAGGACGATTTCGCCGTGCGCGTCGCGCTTCAGCTCAATCACCATTCGTGTCCCGTCGCGGTCACTCTCATCACGAAGATCCGAGATCCCCTCGATCTTCTTATCCCGTACCAGATTCGCGATCTTCTTGAGCAGGTTCGCCTTGTTCACCTGATAGGGAAGCTCGGTGATGATGATCTGCTCGCGCTTGCCCGAAGGATGATCTTCGATCGTGGCGCGCGCTCGCATCACAACGCTTCCACGGCCAGTCTGGAACGCGCTGTGAATTCCAGAGCGGCCGTAGATGAAGCCAGCGGTCGGGAAATCAGGGCCCTTGATGCCGAGCCGCCCGTTCTCCTCATCGTCCTTCATGAGGTCCGCGATGGTGAGGTCGGGATTTTCGATAAGACGGATGACCCCGTCGACAATCTCGCGAAGGTTGTGGGGCGGAATATTCGTCGCCATACCAACCGCGATGCCGCCCGACCCGTTGATCAACAGATTCGGAATACGACTCGGAAGAACCAGGGGCTCTTGCTCGGAGTCGTCGAAGTTCGGGCCAAACTCGACCGTCTCCTTCTCGATATCCGCGAGCAGCTCCGAAGCGAGCCGCGCCATGCGGACCTCCGTATAGCGCATCGCGGCCGCCGGGTCGCCATCGACGGACCCGAAGTTCCCCTGGCCGTCGACCAAAGGCTCCCGCATCGAGAAGTCCTGCGCCATACGGACAAGCGCGTCGTACACCGCACTGTCGCCGTGCGGATGGTACTTACCCAAAACGTCGCCGACGATACGCGCGCTCTTCTTGTACGACGCGTTCCACGAGACCTTTTGCTCGTGCATCGAGTAGAGGATGCGCCGGTGAACGGGCTTTAGGCCGTCGCGTACATCTGGAATCGCTCGACCGATGATTACGCTCATCGCGTAATCGAGGTACGAGCGCCGCATCTCATCTTCGATGCTGACTGGAAGCTTGTTGGACTCCG
>JAHDCI010000071.1 GCA_020629955.1 Myxococcota bacterium
TGCACGCAGCGGCGTTGCCGCGGGGAGTATCAGTGTGAGGGTAGTGTTGGTAGAGCGCCGCGAGGCGCGACGGCGGCTTTTTGCGTCCGTTTTGCGAAATGCCGGATTTGAAGTGGAGGCCCAAAGCTCGGTCCCGGCCGCGAGCAAGTCCGTGGTCGTTTTGACCTCCGATTTGCCTCCTACGCAGCACACCTCCGAGCCGCGTGCGGTTCATGTCGTCAGCTCCGAGTGGTCTGCGCGACGGCTTCGAAGTGCGGGTGAGCGAGTTCTCTGTCAGCCCTTTGAGGTCAC
Source organism: Myxococcota bacterium (assembly GCA_020629955.1). Taxonomy (GTDB): domain Bacteria; phylum Myxococcota_A; class Polyangia; order Polyangiales; family Houyiibacteriaceae; genus JAHDCI01. The sequence continues at coordinate 292 of JAHDCI010000071.1, forward strand.
GGATTTGGTCCGCGAAATTCGGGCAGCGTCGCTCTCCGCGATGCGGGCGAGCGCATAAACGAGCCTTACATATTTCGGCGATACTGGCCGCCGACCTCGTACAGCGCCCCGGAAATTTGGCCGAGGCTACAGACCTGCGTCGCACTCATGAGGGACTCGAAAAGGTTGCCCCCCGCGGCCGCACACTCCTGAAGTGCGCGTAGCGCTTCGGGCGCAACCGCTGCGTTGCGTTTGTGGAACGCATCGCGCGCGTCGATGGCGGCGTCTTTCTCCTCCGTCGTCGACCGGATTACTTCCTCCGGAATTCGCGTCGGTGACCCTTCGGAGTTCAGGAACGTGTTGACGCCGATCAACGGGAGTTCGCCGGTGTGCTTCTTGTGCTCGTAGTGCAGTGATTCTTCCTGAATCTTGGTGCGCTGATACATGCGCTCCATCGCCCCGAGCACGCCGCCGCGCTCGTTGATGCGCATAAACTCCGTGTAGACCGCCTCTTCGACGAGGTCGGTAAGCTCATCAATGATGAACGCACCCTGGAGCGGATTTTCGTTCTTCGCGAGCCCGAGCTCCTGGTCAATGATGAGCTGAATCGCGAGCGCGCGCCGGACACTTTCCTCGGTTGGAGTCGTGATCGCTTCGTCATAGGCGTTTGTGTGCAGCGAGTTGCAGCTATCGTAAATCGCGTAGAGAGCCTGCAATGTCGTACGAATATCGTTGAATGCAATCTCCTGCGCGTGCAGGGAACGGCCGCTCGTTTGGATGTGGTACTTCAGCTTCTGAGCGCGCTCCGAGCCCCCGTAGAGCTTTCCGATGGCCTTCGCCCAAATCCGTCGCGCAACGCGTCCGATGACCGCATACTCAGGGTCCACGCCGTTCGAGAAGAAGTAGGAGAAGTTGGGCGCGAAATCGTCCACCTTCATGCCACGTGAACGGTAGTACTCGACGAAGGTGAACCCGTTCGCCAGCGTGAACGCCAGCTGCGTGATCGGGTTCGCCCCGGCTTCCGCAATATGGTAGCCGCTGATGCTCACCGAGTAGAAGCGGGTCACATCGTGGTCAATAAAGTATTGCTGAATATCCCCCATCATCCGAAGCGCGAACTCCGTGCTGAAGATACAGGTATTCTGGGCCTGGTCCTCTTTCAGGATGTCCGCCTGAACCGTCCCGCGCACCGCCTTTAGCGTATCCGCCTTCAACTTCGCGTACGTCTCCGCGTCGATGAAATCTGCGCCGCTTGCGCCGAGAAGCATCAGGCCGAGCCCATCGTTTCCTTCCGGAAGTTCGCCCCGATAGCGCGGCCGAGGTACGCCGAGCTTGGCATAACGCTCGTCGAGCGATCGGTTGACTTCCTCCGCTTTGCCCTGCTCGCGAAGCCATTTTTCGCAGCTCTGATCGACCGCTGCGTTGAGGAAGAAGCCGAGCAGGATCGGTGCCGGACCGTTGATGGTCATGGAGACGCTGGTCGTCTTCGCACAGAGGTCGAAGCCGGAGTAGAGCCGCTTTGCATCGTCGAGGGTCGCGATGCTCACGCCGCTGTTGCCAATCTTCCCATAGATATCGGGGCGCTTATCCGGGTTCTCGCCATAGAGCGTGACCGAGTCGAACGCGGTGGACAGGCGCTTCGCTGGCATGCCATGGGAGACGTAATGGAAGCGGCGATTGGTTCGCTCGGGGCCTCCTTCGCCCGCAAACATTCGCGCAGGCGCCTCACCCGTTCGCTTCAGCGGGAAAACACCGCCCGCGAAGGGGAATTTGCCGGGAACGTTTTCGCGCATGAGCCAACGCAGAATCTCGCCCCAATCCCGGTACTTCGGGAGCGCAATCTTCGGGATGCGCGAATGCGAAAGTGAGGTGCTCGTCAGCGGAACCTTCAGCTCTTTCCCCCGGACCACGTACGAGAACTCGTCCCCGCTGTAGGCCTTCACCGTTTCCGGCCATTCGCGCAGCAGCGTTTTCGCTTCGGGAGCGAGTTGCTCTTCGAGCGTGAGGTAGCGTCGCACCAAATCTGCAAGCGTATCCTCTTCGCCTGGCTGACCGGCCAGCGGAGCAAGCGGCGCGGCTTCTTCCTCTTCCCCGCGCAACATCGTGATCGTACCGCGGAGCTGGTAGAGGCGAGAAGCGAGTTTGCTCTGCGCTTCAACATGGCTCTCGTAGCGATGCGCGTTTTCGACGATCTCAGCGAGGTATCGGTTGCGATCGGGCGGAACGATAAACGGCCGGTCGGCATCTTCGCCGGGGTCTGCGACGTTCGGCGCAAGCGCATCCGCCTTCGCTTTTTCGACAAGCGCCTCCATCACCTTTCGGTACAGGCGCGTTGTTCCCGGGTCGCCAAACTGAGAGGCGATGGAACCGACAATGGGAAGGCTCTCGTCTTCGGCCGTGAAGAGTTGATGATTGCGCTTGTATTGCTTTCGCACATCTCGAAGCGCGTCGAGAGAGCCTCGCTTGTCGAATTTGTTGATCGCAATGACGTCGGCGAAATCGAGCATATCGATCTTCTCGAGCTGGGTCGCCGCGCCGTATTCGCTGGTCATGACGTAGAGCGATGCGTCAGAGAGGTCGGTGATTGACGTGTCGCTCTGACCGATCCCGCTTGTCTCGACGATGACCAGATCGAAGCCTGCGGCCTTGCAGATCTGCACGGCGCGACCGATGTGCGGGCTCACCGCAAGGTTCGACTGACGCGTCGCCAGCGAGCGCATGTAAACCCGCGGGTGATCGATCGCGTTCATACGAATGCGGTCACCGAGAAGGGCTCCGCCACTGCGACGTTTGGAGGGGTCGACCGAGAGGATCGCGATCTTCTTCTCAGGATGATCGAGCAGGAAGCGGCGCACGAGCTCATCAATGAGCGAGGATTTGCCTGCGCCTCCGGTACCCGTGATGCCCAGCACCGGAGCGTTCGCGTCCTTCGTGGCCGCGTCGATTGCCTCCCCGCATGTCTCGCCATGGTTTTCGGCAAGTGTGATAAGGCGTCCGAGAACTTGGTCGTCTTTTTCGCTCAGTCGCGCCAAGAGGCCGTCGAGCGCTTCGGGGCCAACGGTCGCGTAATCGCAGCCCTTGAGCACTTCGTTGATCATGCCCTGGAGGCCCATCGCACGGCCGTCGTCCGGGGAGAAGAGGCGGGTTACGCCGTATTCGTGCAGCTCGTCGATTTCCGTCGGAAGGATCGTTCCGCCGCCGCCGCCGAACACCTTTGTCGGAGCGCCGGCCTCCTGAAGGAGGTCGACCATATACTTCAGGTACTCGACGTGGCCGCCCTGGTAGGAGGTGAGCGCGATGCCGCAAGCATCCTCTTGAATGGCGCACCGAACGATCTCTGCGACCGAGCGATTGTGGCCGAGATGAATCACCTCTGCCCCAGAGGCCTGCAAAATCCGCCGCATAATGTTGATGGCGGCATCGTGCCCATCGAAGAGAGAGGCGGCGGTAACGATTCGGACCGGGCGGGTGAGCTCGTAGGGCTTCGCGTCGTTCGGCATGTTCATGCGAAAGATCTACTCCGGTTGTGGGAAATCGACAATCCGCGGCGTGATTTGACTCGAACCCTACCGATTCGAGATTTCGAGGACGATTTCGCGTCTCGGCGATGCCGACGTATTTCGGGATGGCGCGAATCCGCTGTCTGTTAGAGTGAAGGTCATGTGCATTCGCTTATTTCTCTGCCTTGCCGTGATGGGGTGCACGGTTTCCCATCCCGCGCTCGACCTCCCAGGCGAAGTTCTGGACGCGGCCACAGACGCAGCCCGAGATGGGCAGAGCGACGCGGATGGATCGGTCGACAGTGAAGTTCTCGACGCATCCGACGGCTCCTTGGCGGATGGCGCTCCCGTGGACGCGATGCCGGTCGACGCTTCGATGGACGCGATGCCGGTCGACGCTTCGATGGATGCGATGCCAGTCGATGCCGCGATGGATGCGATGCCGGTCGATGCCGCGATGGATGCGATGCCGGTCGATGCCGCGATGGATGCGATGCCGGTCGATGCCGCGATGGATGCGACGATGGACAGTGACGTTCCCGACACCATGGATGCCGGATGCGAAGAAGGCGAGGTTTTCGGACCGTGTGGAGATCGGAATGGATGTCAGCTCATCGAACGCTGCCGCGGGGGCGAACGTGTGTGCGAGGATGACCCCATCGAAGCGATCTCTTGCAATGGTCGCGATGAAGACTGCGATGGCGATATTGAGGAATCGGGCCCGATCGACGGTCTTTTCGTGGATGGGGATGGCGACGGCTTTGGCGATTCTCCTGCGACGACCACGTGTGATGGAGTGACGCTCGTCAGCGAAGCGGGCGATTGCGATGATGGGCGCGGAGATGTCTTTCCAGGCGCCGCAGAATCATGTGGCGACGATACAGATCGGAACTGCGATGGCATCGAGGGGTTTTGCGATTGCGTCGAGGTCGCTTCTGGAGGTGTCGACTACTGGCTCTGTCGCGAGACTCAAAACTGGATGCAGGCGAGGGTGCGCTGCCTTGGTTTTGGAGGCCATCTTGCGCGAATCGCGACCGCCGAAGAGCAGGCCTTCCTTGCAGAAGCCACTCGCGAGCTCGGACGATCCGTCTGGTGGATCGAGGCGAACGACCGCTCGACCGAGGGGACTTTTGAGCACGAAGATGACAGCCCCGTCTACGACGGCGCGTGGAGCGGCGGAGAGCCGAACAATGCGGGCGGACGGGAGGATTGTGCGCATATCGCATGGTATGACGCGAGCTGGGGCGGACGCTGGAACGACAATGTCTGCAACCATCGAGGCGGCTTTATTTGTGAATTCGAGTAGGTCGGCGATCTTCGACTCGACGGGCCTTCGATGCGGCGCATGCTCTTGGCATGCCGCTGTGGCTGTTTCAGATCCTATGTATCCCGGTCATCGGGTTGACCCTTTGGTTGGCTGCTCGCCGGCTTGCGACCCATGAGCAAAAAGCCGCGTTGGTTCGCGAGTACATCGCGCTAACCATCGCAGGCTATCTTGGCGAACAGACCTGCATCTCGCTCTATCATCACTATGCCTATTCGATGGAATGGAGCGCGCGAATTGGCGACGTTCCACTCCTCGTGCCCCTGATTTGGCCCCTCGTCATTTTGGCCGCGATCGAAGTGGTTGATGCGCTCTATCCGCTCGCTGCCGAAGCCGATACGAAAACACTCCACTGGGGAAGGGCCGCCCTTGTCGCGTTCGTGGTGCTTGTCGATGCATCGCTTGTCGAGGTCGTCGCCACCGCCGCAGGGCTGTGGTCTTGGGCAGAGCCTGGGCATCTCGACGTTCCCCTGATCGGTCTCTTTGGTTGGTCTTTCTTTGCCTTCGGCGCGGCCTTGCTGCTCCCGTGGCTTCGGCGCTCCGGCTCACGTTTCCGCGAAGCGTTTCTCATCCTCGCCCCCGTGATTGCACACGCGCTCATCTTCCTGAGCTGGTGGGCGGCTTTCCGTTGGGGATGGCGAACTGCGCTTGAGCCCGCCTCGCTCGTTTTCTGCGGAGCGGTTTCGATTTTTCTTTGCGGGATCGCAGTGTCTCGTCGGTCAAAGGGGCACCTGCTCGGTCTCGATATTGTCGTGGGCCGGCTCGCTGCGACCGCTCTTTTCCTTGCGCTGATGCTGACCACGACACCCGAGCGTGTTGACCTCTGGGTGCATTTGGCGTGCGTGGGGATTCCCTATTCGCTCGCGACCCGATGGCGCGCTCAGAGCGAGTCGAGTTCAGAGAGTGTTCGCTCCGCGTGAGCGAGAAGGGCGCGCTGCTTTTCGTCGCCCATCTTGTCCCAGGTTCGATACGCATAGCCGATGCGCGGGTGCCCTTCGAGTCGTGCTCGATGCCGGTGGTAGAAGTGCCAATAGAGGCTATTGAATGGGCATGCGTCGTCCGTGACCTTCTTTTTGTGGTCGTAGGAGCAGCCCTTGCAGTAGTCGCTCATCTTGTGGATGTAGTTGCCCGACGAGACATAGGGCTTGCTTCCAACGATCCCTCCATCCGCGTATTGGCTCATGCCGCGCGTGTTGGTGATCTCTACCCACTCAAGCGCGTCAATGTAGATTCCGAGATACCAGGCATCCACTTCGTCTGGGTCGATGCCGGCGAGGAGCGCGAAGTTCCCTGTGACCATGAGCCGCTGAATATGATGCGCGTACGCGAAATCAAGCGATTGAGAGACGGCATGCTTGAGACACGCCATCTTTGTGTCGCCGCTCCAATACCAGACCGGCAACCGCCGCTTATGACCAAAGTGGTTGAGAGACGCGTAGCCGGGCATCTGGGCCCAATAGACACCGCGCATATACTCACGCCAGCCGATGATCTGTCGCACAAATCCTTCGATCTGCGCCAGCGAGATTTCGCCCTCGGAGGCCTCAAATCGCTCGATCGCACGCTCAACAACCTCAAGAGGCGAGAGGAGCTTCACGTTCATGCTGAACGAGATTCGAGAGTGGTAGAGGCTGAAGTGACGTTCGCTCATCGCATCCTGGTACGTGCCGAAGAGCGGCAGCGCGTGCTCCAAAAACCAATCGAGCAATTGAAGCGATTGTGCGCGGTCTGTCGGCCAGGCAAACCGTTCCGCATCAACGTTCCCAATCGTCGAGACTCCCTCATTCGCAATCATCTTTGCGATCTCGCGTTGATCGGATTCGAGCGTCAAAAACTCGGGTAGCGCGTGTTTCGTAGGTAGCTTTTTTCGGTTCTCTGCGTCGTAGTTCCACTTCCCGCCGAGAGGCTTTTTGCCCTCCATGAGCAGGTCAAAGCGCTTTCGCATATCGCGATAGAACGACTCCATGAGGTATTGCTTCTTCCCCGCGAAGAAGTCTTTCAGCTCGTGGCGCGTTGTAAGGAAATGCTCCGTCGTTGCGGTCCCGAACTCCGTGTCGAGCCCTTCGCAGTAGATTGCGAGGATTCGGTCGAGCCGGTACTCATCCGGCAGCTGATATTCGAAGCGCGCCGCGCCTGTGCGCGTAAGTTCGGCATCGATCAGCTCCGGCAAGGACTGGGGGTTATCCGCATCGTCTAGCTGCACGTACCGAACCTGATGCCCCCCATTCGTGAGCTCGTCGGCGAAGTTTCGCATCGCCGCAAAGAAGCCGATCACTTTCTGAATATGATGCCGCGCGTAGTCGGTCTCCTGGCGCATCTCGGCCATCAGATAGAGCACGCCCGAGTCGCGTTCCTGAAACCACGAATGGGCAGCGTTGAGTTGATCGCCGAGAATCAGGCGGAGGGTATGGATGCTCACGCTGAGCCTTCCGTGGTTCGCGTTCGCCGACAACGCTCAGAGCAGTACCGAACTTCGTCCCAGCAGCGCTCCCACTTCTTTCGCCAGGTGAAGGGACGCTTGCACTGAATGCAGACTTTGGTCGGGAGGTTCTGCTTGCGAATGCCGTTGGGCATAGCCGTCCTCTAGAGCGGAGATCACATCGATGGAAGGGATGATCTTTCGATCGGGCCGCCCGTGCGAGCTTCGGTCCACGAACGACAGGCGGCGTATATCGAAGGAAGAACGAAGCTCAAATCTGCGCTCCTGGCGGAAAAGAGCCCTTCACTCGATTTGAATCATGCCATCGAGCCGAGCTCGCGAGTGCGTCGTGGCCTGAAGGCGGCGGAGGATGAGCGACTCTGAAATGAAAACGCTCAGAGCGGCGGGCGGTTGGCGAAGACCTCTCGGCAAAGGTGCACCATGCGCCAGATTCCGCCCCCACCGGTCACCCGCAAACGCACGCCCGAAGCGACTTGATTCTCGGGACACTCCGAGATGAGGTCGGCGCCTGCGGGGCCAAAGCCTGAGCTATCACGGAGCGGACCGCGGACAACTCTCGAGTTTCGCTCATCCCACGATGCGGTGAGTTCAGCGCACCGGAGGTAAATCTGATCTTCGAAACGCTGGACATGGCCGGCCACGACCATTCCTTCTGGACAATCCTCTTGGGAGTTTCCGCTCGAAGGCGCCCCCGGAACCCAGCGGCTTTGGGTGATAGGGCCGGTCGGTACGAGTCGCCCGGATTCCGTACCGCCGGTTTCGAGCCGGAGCGCTGCGCAGCGAGGGCCGATATGCGTCAAAATACGTCCTCCGCCGGGACGGGGATCGTATCGAAAAATGGCACCCACCATCACCTGTCCGGCGCCGCACGCCGAATCGATCTCACTTGGTGCCGCACTCCAATCTGGAGGCAGCGCGGCGACCGAATCTCCCGAGGTGTCGACCACGCTAGGGCACTCGAAAGAAACGCAGAGCGCATCGCTAGAGCAAGTGCCTCCGCATTCTGCGCTGCCCGGCGTGCACCTGCCGGGGACGACGCCAGCGGGGACGCACTCACCTTCAACGCACATACGCGCGCCACAACCGACCGTTTCACAGATCACGCCTTCGCATGGGTCGGATGTGTCGGGAGGTCCGATATCGGGCATCGCGTCGGGGCCGGCGTCGATGCTCGTAGCGTCGGCAATAGAGCTATCCCGAATGCTGACATCGGTGCCCACATCCGAGGCGGCGTCGATCATCGGAAGATCGCCATCTTCAGGAACATCCGAGTGCGCATCCATCGCGTTCGAATCGAGCGAAGCGTCCTCGAGACCTCGCCCGCTGAGAGGAGGGTGCGAGACGCTGCAAGCGAAGAGGAAAACGAGAGGCCACCGGTGCATTTACGGAGGATGCCGTCCTTCGGATCGGCGCGCAATTGGGACTGACCGGCGCTCAGAAGAGTCGAACGAGGGATTGCGTCGAGGGCAAGAGCGTCAGGGGCCAACCAGGAAGATATTTTCGGGGAGCCCGGCGGCGATCCAAACCTGGATACTAATGAGATAGAATACGAGAAGCCCCGACCCGAGATGGGTCAGGAGAATGCAGTCCGAGGGCGTCAGCCCGCGGCGATATCGGGGGCGGTAGAAGACGAGCTGGATGATGGGCGCGGCCAGCATCAATCCCTCGCGGACGCCGATCCAACCCATCGCGAGCGCGACCACCATAGGAACACAGCAGAGGAAAAGTAGCGCATCGATAATCTGCCGCGCGCGATGAGCGCCGTGGATGACCGGGTAGGTTGGGACACCTTCCGCGCGATCTCCCTCAAGGTCACGAAGGTCATAGAGAATCTCGTACGTGAGCTCGAAAGGCACGAAGAAGAGAGCGAGGCAAATCACCGCGTTCATGGAGAGGAGCCATGAGCCCTCTGCGATCGTCAGCGGATAGACAAAACAAGTGAGCACGAAGAGCATCGCGCTCATGAAGTTCTTCAGAAAATAGATTTCCTTGAAGCGCTTCATCCCGCTTAGGGTCGGCACGATATTGTAGTTGTAGCCGAGGCCGATAACCTGCACGAGCACGCGCCATCCGGTGAGTTCGGGCCAAACAAAATGAGTTCCGGCAAAAGAGCCAAACATGAGGCCGTAAGAGAGAACGGTCATCGTCCGGCCGCGCGCCGCAACGAGTTCGACGCCTTGAATCCCGTTTCGACGATCCTCCTCGAGGTCGGTCACCCGGTTCATCAGGTTGATGAGGAACCAGTCCAATCCGACGATCAAGGTCAGCGCGAAGAAGCGTTGGCCCGTGATGAGCCAACCGAAGGTCAGCGCCGCGACCATCGCAATGATCACGATATGGTATCGAAACACCGCGAGGAGGTCGCCAAGAGGGCTGCTCGAAGGCTGCGGGGCGCTGGTCTCGGCAGTCATATCGCGAGAAGCTATGGAGCAGAACTGGCGAAAATCAAGGTCTTATCGGCCGCGAAGAGATGCCTCGCGAACCTGCCTCTCACGAGACTAGGGGCTGTCCCTAGAGAGAAGCGCGGTAAAGCGAGAGCATATCGTCGACCGTGCATTCGCGAGGATTGCTCTGGTGGCAGGCATCCTCGAATGCAAGCTGCGCAAGCCGCGGCAAGTCATCCTCGGACACTCCCGCTGCCGCGAGCCCATCGGGGAGACCGAGGCGCTTTCGAAGTGCGCGAACCGCGCCCGCCGATTCGAAGGCGAGGGTGTCATGCGATTCGCCCCGTGCACCGAGAATCGCTCCGATACGGGCCATCTTTCGGGGAACACTTGCACGGTTAAAATCGAGTACGGCCGGCAAACAGAGCGCGTTCGCGAGCCCGTGGTGCATATCGAGCTCTGCACCGAGCGGGTGCGAAAGCGAATGGCAGGCGCCGAGCCCTTTTTGGAACGCCACGGCGCCCATCATCGAAGCTTTCAGCATGGCGCCGCGAGCCGCGAGGTCAGACCCATCTCGAACGGCCGTTTCGATCGCGTTGGCCGCGAGCCGAAGTCCTTCGATCGCGATGGCGTCCGCCATCGGGTGCGTTCCCTTTGCGCAAAGGGCCTCGATGCAGTGCGTGATCGCGTCGATGCCGGTTGCCGCGGTTAGACGGGCCGGCAGCGTCACGGTCAGCTCCGGGTCGAGAACTGCGACTTCCGGCAAAAGGGAGGGCGCGAAGATAACGGTCTTCTTCTTCGAAGCCTGAAGCGTGACGACTCCGCTTCGTCCGACTTCCGATCCCGTTCCTGCTGTGGTCGGGATACCGATCATCGGCGGCACAGGATTAACGATTTTGGCGTCACCACCGATGGCGTCATCGTATTGCGAGAGCGGGAGCGGATGTGTGACGGCGACGCGCACGACCTTCGCTACGTCGAGAGGGCTTCCTCCGCCGAGCCCGATCAACGAGTCGCAGCCGGCCTGCCGATACGCATCTGCCGCGGCGAGCACTTCTGTCTCGAGCGGGTTCGAAGAAATCTGTGTGAAGACTTCGACTTCACCGTCGAGCGCTTCTTTGACCGTCGCAACGATCCCCGCCGCTTCGACTCCCGGGTCTGCGATCAGCAACGGGCGCTTCGAACCGAGTGCAGCAACTTCTGCCTTCAGTCCGCGGATGGCGCCAACGCCATAGACGATTCGGGTCGGAAAGCTCCAAGTGCAGAGCTTGGGTGTGGTGTCCTCTTCGGCCATGATTTCTTTCTGCTCTCCGCCAGCGAGGCTCGGCGAAGTTCTTTCTGGAGCCGGCTCCTCGAGAGGAGCGAGCGAGAAGAGTGTACCTCTTCAGCGTTTAGAAGTGGATGGAAGCTGGCACTTCGGGAAAAACAAGTGATTCAGGTTCGACAAGCGGTTATTCCGAACCGGCGGGACGCGCCATCAGACGGGAGAGCGCGATGCTTGGAGACAAGCCGTCAATAACAGAGAGTATGCTTGAGGTGATCGGGACTTCCAAGCGTCGGCGCTGTGCAAAATTAACAAGACGCCGCGCAATGCTCAGCCCCTCGATATGCGCCGCAGCGGCTCTTGCCGCGTCCTTGAGCGAGGAACCCTTGGCGAGCGCTTCACCGAGGAGAACTTCCGGACGCTCATCACCGCCCAGCACGGCGAAGAGATCGCCCATTCCGGCGAGGCCGTAGAGGGTCTTGGTATCGGCACCAAGATGCGGCGCCACGCGTTCGGCCTCCGCCATCGCGCGGGTTAGAAACATGGAGAGCGCGGCGCCTTCGACGCCGACTCCTTTGGCAAAACCGTACGCGAGTGCGAAGAGTCCGACCATCGCCGAGGCGACCTCGACGCCGACGACATCCGTCGTGTCGTACACGCGAAGGACATCGCTTTCGATGGCGTCACGGGTTGCGGCGCAGACCTCCGGAAAGCGCGAACCGATCACTGCTCCGCAGGGAGTTCCTTCTCGGAGAGCATCGGCATCGAGTGGACCAGCGAGCGCGCCGGTTTTACGCACCGGAGTCAGCTCGCGCGCAACCCTCGAAATCGGAGTCAGCTCATCACTCACAAGACCCCGGCTGACGTGCACGAGCATATGACGTCCGTCGAGCGACTTGCCGAGCTGCGAAAAGATCTCGCCGACATACCCAGATGGGACAGCGGCCAGGATGAGTTCGGCCTGGCTGCAGTCGCTCAGTTCGGTTGTCACCGTTGCGCCCTCAACCTCTTTTGGCTTTCGACTCCAGAGGAGCACTTCCCGGCCGTTGCGGTTCGCACATGCTGCGAGCGCGCGTCCGAAGGAGCCGGAGCCAAGAATCGCGATCGTCTCTTTGCTCATGTTGCCCTCCCAATCGCTTCGATCTCTTGCGCGGCCGCTTCGCCACCAGGCTCGGCGACATCGAGTGCATAGGGGACCATTCGATTCTGATAGTAGAGGAGTAGCGTCGGATCTTCTGCGATCACTTTGCCAGCTCGCTGCGTTGCAGCGGTGCGGTCGTGGTACCCGGCCAGGATTTTGAGCGCGCGATCGACGATCGCGTCTGGGCTGTCCCGGAGAGGGTCGCTGAGCTTGACCCCGCCGGACGTTTCAAGCTCGAGAAGGCGGTCGCGTGCTTGACCAACCTGCCGAACGAGCTCGCTGCGATCGAACTCCGTTTCGCCTCGCACGCGAAGTCGGGCGAAGAGGTCGAGCCCCGGGCTCTCCTGAACGAGCTTTCGAAAGAGCACATGACAGACGAGCGAGGTCGGCATGAGCACCGTCTCGTTTCGATAGGCGTTGACCAACGCATCGCCAAGATCCGAAGTGAACGCGGCGTCGCGCTTTCGGTCTTCGACGGCTTCGCCGCGGCGCCAAACGTACGTTCCCGGATCGATCGTGCCGCCGCTTGGGGTGATCGATAGGCCGTCTTCGCTGACGGGATTTCCGAACGGATCGAGTGGAGTGCCGAAACGGATGACGCACGCCGAGCGCAGTTCTACGATTTTGCGGAAGAACGCGATCCAACGGTCGAAGCGAGAGAACTCGTCATCGGTAATGATGTAGCGAGCCTTACCCTCCGATTTGAGCCAGTCCTCGACGAGCGTTTCGCCTTCGAGAACGATCTCGTAGTTGATGGTTGTCGGCACGAAGTAGACGTTGCGATCCACGCCTCGCACGCGATTGCGAGAGAACGCGTTCACGGCGGAACCCGCGAGTCCGAGCTTGAGGCGAGTCTCGGTGAGATTGCTTCGGCTGCGGGTGCCGCCGGGGAAAAAGAGCGAGTGATAGCCGCGTTCGATCATCACCTGCGAATACATCTTTAGCGTGTCTTTATAGAGACGTGCACGAATGCGACGATCGACGCGATAGGCGCCGAGGTTGTGCATAAAGAAGCTAATAATCGGGTTCGTGAAGAGGTTCTTGCCCGCGCCGTAGACGACGGGCGAGAGACCCGAGAGCTGGAGCGCGCGGCCGAGCACGATCGAATCAAGGTTCGAAGAATGGGTCGGAACAAAGACAAGCGTTCCGGTCTTCTCGAGCTTTCGAAGATGCTCAATATTGCCGTCCACCTGGAGGAGGTCCGAGAGTGCGCTCTGGTCCGCGCCGGGCGAGAGCGCGACCGGCAATGCGGATGGACGCAGCAGGCCGGTCAACATCCGGGGGACCGCATGCTCGCTGATTTGATAAACGCGCGGGTCAAAGTTCCCGGCGATATCTCGAGCGTATTTGGAGACGACCTTTCGGGCCGCCGTTTGCTTCTCCGTATCGCTCATCTTCGAGAGCCGTTTCGCGAGCGATTTAAAGATGGGAAGCTGGGTCTCCGCTTCGGTATCTCGCTGCGAGGAGAGCCGCCGAATCTCGTTAAACGCGGCATCGTTCAGCGCAAGCTCGAGCGCGCTCTCACTTCGCGCAGCATTTGCGGTCACTCGCGAGATCACGTCTCCGACGATGCTGTCGCGTTCGCCGTTAAACCAGTAGATGGCGGGGTCGTCCGCCTTCGGCACGTAGGGGCGGAGGCGAGGCAATCGAAATGGCGTCTCGTAGAGACGACGTCCAAATGAAAACGGATTCTTCATACGCCCTCGAAGTAGCGCGCGAGCTCCCAATCCGTGACGGCGCGCCGATGCTGCCGCACCTCCCAGCGTCGCGTGCGGACATAGTGATCGACAAAAGGCTCTCCCAAGATGGTCTTTGCCGCCTCACTCTTTGCAAGTTGCTCGGTGGCCTCCTCCAGCGTGCGCGGCAGGGGCGCTCCTTGTTCGGTGGCATCTCCTCGGCTTTCCTCCGGCAACTCGAGCGCGGCTTCAATTCCGTAGAGTCCTGCGCCGATCGCGGCCGCCATTGCGGTGTAGGGGTTCAAGTCCGCAGCCGTTTGACGCAGCTCGAGCCGAACCGCGCTATCGCCGGGACCGGTGATCACGCGGGCGCCGCAGGTTCGGTTTTCGACTCCCCAGCCCGCGGTCATTGGCGCCCAGACACCGGGAACATAACGGCGGTAGGAATTGATAAACGGAGAGTAGATTGCTGTAAGGTCGGGAGCGGTCGCGACAACCCCTGCGATGTAGCGCTTTGCGAGATCGCTCAGGCGATTTTTGTCTTTGCGATTGCAGAAGAGATTCGTTGAACCCTCCGAATCCCACAGGGATTGATGCATATGTCCGCTCGACCCGGGTAGGTCCGCGTTCCACTTCGCCATGAAGGTCGCGCTCAGCCCGTGCCGATGGCAGATTTGCTTTACCGTCGTTTTAAAGAGGGCAGCCTTGTCCGCCGCTCGCAGCGCGTCATCGTATCGAATCGCGGCTTCCCAGACCCCAGGTCCCGTCTCCGTGTGCAGACCTTCGACCTCGATATCGAAATCGGCGAGGGTGTCGTAGAGATCGTGCGTCAATTCGGAGAGCTGACCCGTTCGCATCCAGGAATAGCCGAACATGCCTGGCGACACGGGCGTGAGATTTCGGAAACCCTTCTCGCGCATCGATTCTGGGGTCTCTTTGAAGATCCAGAACTCAAGTTCCACGGAAGCGACTGCGCGATACCCAGCGCTCTCGCCGCGGGCGAGAACTTTCCGAAGAAGAGAACGCGGACACGCGGGATGGGCCTTTCCATTCGGCTGACAGAAATCCACGAGAAAACATGCGACGTCAGGCTCGTATGGGAGCACGCGAAACGTCGTGAGATCGATCTTCGCGAGTGCGTCCGGATAGCCGCTATCCCACCCGGTGACGGCGACGTTGTCGTAGAGAACATCCGCGATATCCCAGCCGAAGATGACGTCGCAGAACCCGAATCCTTTTTCGATCGCCGAGAAGAACTTATCGAGAGAGATGTACTTACCGCGAAGGATTCCATCGACATCGAAGCCGCCGACTTTGACCTTGCGGATTCCGCGTTCCGCGAACGTGGCTTTGAGTTCTTCGACCGATGGGGGAGGCGGAGGTGTCTGCATGACGCGAGAGCATACATTGGATCGTCGCGTCTTTCCTCGGTAAGCGTTGGAATCCGCTCCCATGGGATCCACGAATCCTCGTGCGGAGCATTTCGTGGGGCGATACTCTTTTCGCATGAGGCCCCCGCATCACCAAACGCTCTTGCCCGTGGGGCTACGTCTCGCTGTGAGTATTGCGCTCGTTTTCGGAGCGAGTGCGGTGAGCGCTCAAGACAACCTTCGTCTCCAAGGCGATCGCGCGCGCATCGGCGAACAGACGCAGTACAGCCTTGAGGTGACGCTTGCGCAGGACCTTACTTCCTTCGAACTTGTGGAGACCATCCGCTATCGAAACGAGGAAGATGCGCCGATGACCGAGGTCGCGCTCAGGCTCTACGCCAACGCGGTCGGCGAATCGCCGCGCCTCGAGGTCCTGGAACTTTCTTGCCCGGGGCGACCGTGCACGCACCGCGCGCCGGATTCCGCCGCGCTCGTGGTGACGCCGGAGACTGCGCTTGGCGCCGGGGAAGAAATCGAGATCCTCGTTCGCGTTCGCGGGCAAATGATGCACATCGACCCGTCGCGAAGCGGCTTGATGGCGCAAGCCATGGAAGGACTTCAGTCCCTTGGCTCCAGCGGCGGGCACGGTGACTACGGGCTGATGTCGTATTCGGGGAATGTGGCCTCCCTCGGCAATTTCTACGCGATGATCGCAGATCGGCACGAAGGCGAATGGGTTCTGGCGAACGCGTCGACTCTGGGCGACCTCGGCGTTGGACCAGCTGCGAACTTTCGGATCCTCGCCCGAGTGCCGGCCGGGTACGAGGTGGCGATTAGCGGCGAGGTGGTTCGCGACGAAACTCGAATCGGCGGAATGCACGAGGTCGAATCGGTTGCTTCCCTGAGCCGAAATGTTGCGCTCGTGACCGGTGAGGATCTGAGAGTTCATACGCGCCGCGTTGGCGGGGTCGAGGTCCGGAGTTGGCATACCCCGGACAGAAGCGACGAGGCCCGGCACGTGCTCGACGCGGCGGCGCGTTCTCTCGAAATCTTCCAGAGGCGCTTCGGTCCGTACCCCTATCGAGACCTCGACGTCGCACAAGCGCCGCTCGTTGGCGGCGCGGGCGGCGTGGAGTTCAGCGGGCTCGTCACTGTTGCGACCATGTTTTATGGGGAGCCCGGGGGCGGCGGAATTTTGGGAGCCCTGATGGGTTCCGGTGCACTCTCGTCCGGGCAGGGCGGCGGTATGGTGCAGTCGATGCGCGAGTTCGTGGTCGTGCACGAGGTTGCCCATCAATGGTGGCACGGAATCGTCGGGAGCGACGCGCGACGTCATCCTTTCGTCGATGAATCGCTCGCGCAGTTTTCGTCGATTCAGTACATGCGCGAAGCCTATGGTCAGGAGCGCGCCACGCTCGAGGCGCGCCGTCAGGTCGCTTCGAACTACCACATGATGCGTCAGCAAGGTTTCGATGATGCGCCCGTGGACCAACCCGTTGCGGGTTTTCAAGGAGCCCTCTCGTACGCAGGGCTCGTGTACGGGAAGGGCGCTTTCGCCTACGAGCGGAGCTATCGCGCGATGGGAGCAAGGCGCTTCTTTCGTGGCGTGCGCGGATATGTACAAGACCACCGGTTTGGGATTGCGCCTTCCCGGGCGCTCTTCGATCGCCTCGCTCGGGTTGGCCCACGCGCACGGGTTCGCCGGATTGAGCGCCGCTGGCTTGAGGAGATGCATGGTGATGAGGACCTCGGCACACCGGACCCATCCGCCGCCCTCGGTGACTGGTTTGGCGCGCCTGGCGCCGGCCCGACCCAAAATGTGCGGCGCGGGCAAGGGGGCGGCGGGCAGGCGGGACCGGAGCGGATCCTCCGCGAAGTGCTGCGAAACGGTGGCCAAAATCCCGACGCGATCTTGCGCCGGTTACTGGGCGGCCGGGGCAGCAATGCAGACCTCCAGCGCGCAGTTCGAGCGCTACAGAACATGCCCTGAGCGCAATTCGCCCCCGGGATTGGGAATTGGCGGTCCAGAGTTCTGGCCTTCTCCAACCGTTGCTCCTTCCGGAAGAACACGAAAATCGAGTGATGCGCGCGAGAGACCATTGACCTCTGCCCGCAAATTGCGGCATCGTCTCGGGAACTCTTGCAGCCTCCATGGCTGCGCCGAGGCGATATCGTGAGCCCAAAAGCGAACAAAACAGCTGAGACTCCCGTGGTCTTCGAGAAGATTCTCGAGGACCTCGAAGGGATCGTTGGTCGACTCGAGGATGGCGACTTGCCCCTTGAGGAATCGCTCGCGGTATTCGAGCGCGGGATTCGTCTCGCGCGCGAAGGCTCGAAGAGATTGGATGAGGCGGAAGCGCGTGTCGAAGCGTTGCTGATGCGAGACGGAGAAGCGGCGAGCGAGCCGCTTTCCATCGAGGAATCGTAGGACCATGACAGACGTGTTGACGGTGGTGACCCATTTCGGGGACCTGAGCGAGCTACAGAACGGACTGATTGACCGAGTCGATCAGGAACGGATGATCCTCTACGGGCCGGATCCTTTTGAAGAAGGTTCCCGCGTTCCGTTTTCCGTTCTACTGATGGATGGAACCTCTGCGATCGAAGGAACAGGACGGGTTGTCGCGGCGGTTGACGGCGGCGAAGAACGCGCTCCGGAGACACGGTTCGATATCCACTTTGATGAGCTTCAACTCGATTCTCGCTCGGGCGATATCTTTCAGGGGATCATTCTGGCCCGTCAGTCGATGATGGGCGAGGCGCCTGTGGAAGAAGCCCAGCCTGCGTTCGACGCGCCCCCCGAGGAGGCCGCGTTCGAAGCGCCAGCAGAGTCTTTCGAGCAGCCGCCCGCGGACCCCTTTGAGTCGATCCCGCCGCAGGTGGACGCCGGAGCCTTCGTGGACGGTGACGCCGACTCCACGATGGTCGCGAGCGTCGAGGAGATGGAGCAGCTGGGCGCGGAAGCCGCGGCAGATGTCTTTACGACGGACGTTGAGCCGGACGCGGTCGCAGACGTTGCGTTCGATGCTCCAGCCGAAGCATTCACCGCCGATGAGGGCGATGTTTCCTTTGAGGCCTCTGCCGATGTGGGAGATGTTGCTTTTGATGCTCCGGCGGACCCGCTGGGCGGCGAAGAAGCCGCTTCGTTCGAACAGCCGAGTTTCGATGCAAACGCGGCGGACGCGTTCGAAGCGCCCGCAGACGATTTCGCGGCAGGTGGTTTTGACGCGGATGATCTCGCAGGAGATGTCTCTTTCGCGGACGAACCAGAAGAAGCTCCGCTTTTCGGATCGCAGGCGCCGCCCGCGAATATCCCCGGCCTGGTCGAGATTGGCGACGCCCCAGCGCTCCCCGCAGCTCCACCGAACTTTGTGCTTCCTGTCCCGGAGACGATTTTGACCCGCCCGGCGTACGCCGCGAGCTGGCAGCCGGAGGCTTCTGCAGCCCCGGAACCTCGTCCTTCCACCGGACATTTCCACTATCCGAACGGACTTCCCGTTCCGGCAGCGCCTCCTCGGCCTGAGCTCGACCCGGCCTATCGAGTGCCCCCGGCACCAAGACCGGGCGATGCGCAAATCGAGCTCCCAGCCGATACGGGGGCATCCTTCGCCGCTGTTGCCGCACCGGCCGCGCAGGTGTTCGAAGGCGAAGCATTTGCAGATGCGCAAGCGCCCGAAGCGTTTGGTGACGAGCAGTTTGCTGCCGACGGGGGCGAGTTCGCGTTCGAGCAGCCGGCCGAACAAGGCTTTGATGCGCAACCCGAAGCATTCGAGCAGGCGGAAGGCTTTGCACCGGAAGGTGCTGGTTTCGAAGCTGCGCCGGAGGCCGCTTTTGAAGAGCCTGCTTTCGAGGAGCCGGCGCCCGCCGTGGAAGGCGACTGGGCCGCAGACGCCACGGAAGTGCCAGCACAAGAAGCGTGGGGTGAAGAGTCTCCCGCCGGAGCGGAGTGGGCGGAGGAGCCCGCAGAGCAGCAGGCGCCTTTCGAAGAGCCTGCCGCGGCCCCCGACACACACTCGTTTGCAGACCCATCCGCGGATCAGGGCCCTCAGGCGTGGGAGCAGCCTGCTGAGGGCGGAGATGAAGTCGATTTCGGCGACTGGGAATAGTCAACCGACCTCCCGATGAAAAAGGCGCCTATCCGGGGCGCCTTTTTCGTTTTTAGCCCGTTTGTTTTAGCCGGCTGCGATTGCTTGAACGCGCTGAATCATGGAGTGCAGTCCATTGGAACGCCCGGGACTTAAGTGTTGGTCCAGCCCGAGCCGTGTAAGCCACGCTTTCGCGTCCACGTTGGCGACGGCTTCGGCGCTGCGAGCGTCGAACATCATCATGACAAGCGCGACCAGGCCCCGCACGATATGGGCGTCCGAATCGGCGACATAGCGCATCGTCTCGCCCTCACGCGAACCGTAGACCCACACCTGGCTGAGGCAGCCTTTGACCTTCGTAGCGTCCGTCTTCAGTGCGCCTGGCATTGGCTGGAGCTCGTCGCCAAGCTCGATGAGCATCTCATAGCGATCTTCCCAATCGTCGAGAAACTCAAAAGCCTCCGCGAGCTCTTCGAGCTTCGCTTCGTAATCAGCGGCGGTACGTTCTTCGGTCATCGGGTGGTCAGTGATTTGGGAGCAACAGTTTAGAGCGGAGGGTTGCCGTGCTTCCGCGGCGGGTTGTCGTCGCGCTTATTCTTCAACATGGCGAGCGCTTCGCAGAGCCGCTTGCGCGTGATCCGGGGCGAAATCACCTCATCGATAAAGCCGAGCTCTGCGGCCTTAAAGGGATTGGCGAACTTTGCGCGGTACTCGGCGACGAATGCGTCCTTCGAAGCGACGGGATCCTCGGCGGCAGCAATTTCGCGTCGGTACACGATGTTGACCGCGCCGTCGGGGCCCATCACCGCGATCTCCGCCGTCGGGTACGCGAGGTTGATATCGCCGCGGATATGCTTGCTACTCATGACATCGTACGCGCCGCCATAGGCCTTGCGCGTAATCAGCGTCACCTTCGGCACCGTCGCTTCGCAGTAGGCGTAGAGCAGCTTGGCACCGTGCTTGATGATGCCGCCATACTCCTGGTCGACACCGGGCAGGAAACCGGGCACGTCAACCAACGTCACGATCGGAAGGTTAAAGCAGTCGCAGAAACGAACGAAGCGTGCGGCTTTGAGGCTGGCGTCAATATCGAGGCACCCAGCGAGCACGTTCGGCTGGTTTGCAACGATACCGACAGGCTGACCGTCAAAGCGCGCAAAGCCGGTCAGCATATTTTGCGCGTAGGCCGGTTGAAGCTCGAAGAAGTCGCCATCATCGACAACGCGCTCGATGATTTCGCGCATATCGTAAGGGCGCTTCGGATCATCCGGCACAAGCGTATCGAGCGACTCATCCTCGCGATGCGCCGGGTCAGTACATTCTTTGCTGGGCGGAGGCTCGTGATTGTTTGCCGGCAAAAACGAGAGCACCTCGCGTATGGCGCGAATGCAGTCGGCGTCGTCCTCGCACGTCAGGTGGCTGACGCCGCTCTTGGCCTCATGCGCGCGTGCGCCGCCGAGCTCTTCCTTCGTGACATCCTCACCCGTGACGGTCTTGATGACCTCCGGGCCGGTGATGAACATATAGCTCGACTGGTCGACCATGAAGATGAGGTCGGTGAGCGCAGGGCTATAGACCGCACCGCCGGCACACGGCCCCATGATGGCGCTGATCTGCGGGATCACGCCGCTCGCCTTGGCGTTGCGAAGAAAGATATCCGCGTAGCCCGCGAGGCTCTCGACGCCTTCCTGAATACGAGCGCCGCCGGAGTCATTCAGTCCGATGACCGGCGCGCCGACCTTGAGGGCGAGGTCCATGACCTTGGTGATCTTCGAGGCGAACGCGCTCGAGAGGCTGCCGCCGAATACGGTGAAATCCTGCGCGAAGACAAAGACCTGCCGGCCATCGACGAGGCCGTAGCCCGTCACGACGCCATCGCCCGGGATGCGCTGCTTCTCCATACCGAAGTCATTGCAGCGGTGGGTCACAAGCCGGTCGGTTTCGACGAAGGTGCCCGGATCCAGAAGGAGCTCGATTCGCTCGCGCGCCGTGAGCTTGCCCTTATCGTGCTGCTTCTTAACGCGCGCCGCGCCGCCACCGGCAAGCGCGGCTTTGTTGAGCGCTTCGAGACGCGCTTTCGAATCGGTAATTTCCGCAGTCATGCGCCAGGCATAGCGCGTAATAGACATCCGCGAAAGCCCCGCGTCACCTGCGGATTCGGCAACGTAGCGGTGGGGAAATGCGCGGTCCGAGGTACACTTCCGCGTGCCCACCGTTTTGCTCATCGACGACGACCCGGATTTGCTCGCGTCCGTGCGTGACCTCCTCGAAAGAGAAGGCTATGCGACTCTCTCTGCGGCCGATGGAGAAGCCGGTCTGGCTCGATTCCGTACTGGAGAGGCGGACGCGATCATCAGCGACGTCAACATGCCCTTTCTCGACGGGATCTCACTGCTTCGCACCGTTCGCGAAGAGGCGCCCTCGCTGCCCTTCATTTTGCTCACTTCGCGCGATTCAGAGATCGACGAGGTGCTCGGGCTCGATCTCGGCGCGGATGATTACATCACGAAGCCTTTTTCGCCGCGGGTTCTCTGCTCACGGCTGAAGGTGCTTTTCCGGCGCCGCCAACCTGAGGCGAGCCCGCAAGGGGAGCTCATCGAGCGAGATGGGCTTCGGATCGATACCTACCGTTTCGAGGTGTCTTACGAGGGCAGCCCAATCGAACTGACGCTCTCCGAGCATCGCTTGCTCGCGTGTCTTGTCGGCGCGCCGGGGCGGGCGTTTTCGCGACAGCAGCTTCTCGACCTCGCCCGGGAAGAGAGCGCAGGGGCGGTCGCGCCACGTATCGTCGATACCTACATCGCGCGCCTTCGACGCAAGCTTGAGAAGGCGGGCGGAAGCAAGGCCATGATCGAGACGGTCGTCGGCGTTGGCTATCGGTTTCGGTCCGGTTGAAGAAGACGTCGAGCAATGGTGGACGTTCCGAGCGCCGCAGCCTGCTGGCGCTCGTGGGTCCTGCGATCGCGGCGATCGTCATTCTGCCAATCCTCTCCGTACTGCTGCTGGTCTTTCTCGCGGACGGGGGCACGGAAGCGTTGCAGCGGAAGGTCATCGCCGCGGCCGATCGCGCAGACGCGCATCCTGACCAGCTCGCGACCATCGCAGAAGAAGCGCGCGTCGATATCTTGCTCGTCTCCCCAGAGGGCGAGGTGATTGAGCGACTTCTTCATGCGCCGCGCCGTCAGAACCTCGGCGGCGTCGCGTCCTTTGGCGTGCAACCCGCGCCTGTTCCCGAAGACCCTTCGGCGGAACTTGCAAGGCGCTGGTCTCGAGAGGGCGATGTCGATCTTTGTCGCCGCCGCGATGATGGGGCGCGCGTCGCGTGCGAGTCTCGCCGGAGCGCAGGCGATGGGAGGCTGCTTATCGTTTCGCGAAGCGCGGGACGCGGCATTGGCCGGCTCGCGGAGCCTCTCATGGGTTCGTGGATTCGTCCCGTGCTGGTCTTTGGCGGCGGCACGGCGCTCCTTGGGCTCTTGCTCGGCGCGTTTCTTCTCCGCCGAATTCGTCGCCCTCTGAGGGAGCTACAGCGCAGCGTTGCGGAGCGCCGCGACCTTCGCGATTTGCAGCCGATTCAAATCGAAGGAAGCGAAGAAATCGTCGATGTCTCGCGTGCCTTTAACCGCCTGCTCGAGCGCCTGAAGGGGCTTGAGGGAGAGCGGGCGCGCCTTGTCGAAGACCTGGCCCATGAGATCAAGACGCCGCTCGCCAGCATTCGGCTTTCGCTTG
>JAHDCI010000316.1 GCA_020629955.1 Myxococcota bacterium
ACATGCTTCACCTTGAACCGGTGACGCACAGCATTCCTCCTGTTGCAGAGGTTCTTACTCCTCCGGAGGAGATCGCTCGGCTGAGGCGAAGGAAGATCATCATCATCGTGATCTCGATCGTGACGGCCATCATCGTCGCGATCATCGCGTACTTTGTTTATCACGCGGCAAGCGTGCGAAGCGCGACGTTACGAGCTGGAGATTCGGGCAGCACCGAAGCCATCCAAGATGCGCTTGATTCGCTTCATTCGGGAGAATCGCCCGGATTGGTCGCGCGGCTTGGGGCGATGCGTGTGCTTCGTGGCGAGATTCCGCTCGAAGAGGGCCAAGGCCTGCTTGAGGCGGTGAGCTCGGACGACGCGGATGAAGCCGCCGAACGTCTGAAAGCGGCTGCACTTTTGGCACTTGCGGCAGGAGATGCCACCGCCGCCAATACGCATGCGTCTTCGCTCGTTCCACAGGGAACCTACGCCGCGGAGGTTGCTTACGTCCGGGCGAGGTGTGGACTGGAAGTCGGCGATTTGCAGCGTGCGGTGCAAGAGAGCGATGGAATCCTGGCGCTTCCAGATCATGCGCACGGTCCTCGGTATCGAGCGCTGGCTGCCATTGCGAAGGGTATCGCGGGTGATCTCGATGGCGCGCTTGCTGCACTCGAAGGAGCTCAGCCCGCAGACGCGCCTTCCGTACGCGCTGCGCGAGCCCGTGTTTTGGCGGCCGCGAGGCGCACGGGAGCCCTCGAAGAGGCAGACGCCGTGCTCGCAGATGCGACGGCTTCGGCACCAGAGCGCGCTTGGGCAACGCTTGTGAAAGCGGATATCGCAAGCCAAGCGGGACTCTTCCCCGATGCGATGGCGTTGCTTTCCGATCTTCAGGCCCCTGTTGGAGATGTTCATTTCCGCTGGAGATTGGCCGAGATTTTCGCGCGAATGGGGAATGCCGAGCGTGCGACCGCGGCGCTCGATGGCCTTTCGACCGTCGCGCCGTCTGCCGCCTTGGTGGGTCGGGTGCGAGCGCACCTTCAGGTGCTCGGTGGGGATGCCACCGGCGCGATGACGACCTTGAGTACGGTCCCCGGCGGGCCCGATGCGCTTTTGGTCGCCGCCGAAGCGCAGCTTGCGGCCCGTCTTTTCGATGCGGCCCGGACGAGCTGTCAGACCGCCCAAGGCACGCCGGGCTGGGAAGGTCATGCCCGTGAGATTCTGACTCGGGTGGAGCTCGCCGCCGGAAACGCCGCCGCTGCAGCTGCCGCGGGACGTTCCGCTGTGGAAGCAAGGCCGGGACATCCAGCGATCGCCGCGACGGCCTCGAGGGCGATTTTGGCCGCGGGAGATGCTCCAGCAGCCCTTGCTTTGATCGAACCGATCGCGACGGCCCACCCCGAGAATACACCGGTGCTTCGCGCTCAAGCGGACGCGCTCTTAGCGCAAGACCGACATGAATCCGCGCTTCTCGTGCTTCGCCGACTCGCAGAATTGCGGCCTGAAGATCTCGTCGCCCATCGGGATCGTGGGCTTTGCGCGCATAAAACCGGCGAACTCGACGAAGCGGACGCCGCATACGCCCGCGCGCTCGAGCTCGATGACGATGATCATACGACCTTGCTTCGATACCTCGAACTTCGTCTCGATCGTCATCAAATCGACGAAGCGGGACCGCTTCTGGACCAGATCAAGAACGAGGAGATCGCGGAGGAGCAATATGCGGTGATGTGGGCCCGCTATCTGGTCGATAGTGGCGCGGGTACCTCCGGGACGCGCACCGTAACGCGGCTCCTTCGCCGACGTGGCCTGCGCCGCGAAGCATATCTGAAGCAAGCGCTCGCAGAGCTCTATCTCCAAGGGGGCCTCTTCAATCCCGCGGTAAGTATGTTCCGCCAGGCGATTCGCTTCGAAGGCGATGTGCTTGAATGCCTCGGAGGTATCGCACTAGCTCACTCGCTTGATGGCAAGGCGAACCGCGCGAACGACGCCCTCGACGAGGCGCGAGAAGCGAGCCCGCAAGCGACGGAGCACCCACGTGTATTGGTCGCTCTAGCCCGCATTCAGCTGAATCTCGGGCGCACCGCGCGCGCGGCAGAGCTCGCCAATCAAGCGCTGGCAGCCCGACCTGGGATGACCGAGGCACACCTGATTATCGCGGAAGGGGAGAGCCGAGGACGACGCGGGAATCCGGAAGCGGCGATCGAGGCTGCTCTTGCGTACCCCATGCCGCAGCCCTCAGCCCTTGCACTTCGAGCGCGGCGTATCGGACCCAACGAGCAAGGTTGTGCAATGGGACGTCGCTACCGAGAACTGACCTCAAGCCGGGCGCCGTTCCGCGACCAGATCGACGATTTCCTCGAACGCTGCGACTAAGCGTTGGTGGTCGATTCTCGATTCGAGAGAGGTCTCGACCTACCGGCGCTCGGATCTATCCCCGACCTTCTCTTTCCCGCAGGTCACTCGCGCACGCATCGCGCGATTGTTTCGCATCTGATACGAGATTCGTACGAGCGTCTCAAACATGCCTCGAAGCTTCATCCGGAGCTTGACGAGACGCGCAGGGCTCTTTTTTCGGTCCTTCCCGGAGAGCCCCACCGCGTTACGCGAGTGCTGCGTGAAGCGCGCGCGTTGATTCCGCTCCTCGACCTCATAGAGGGGAAAGGCAATGACCACGTCGTCGCAAAGCAGCTTCGGCAGGTCATGGGCGAACAAGGCTTTGAGCCGGTCACCACGCCGCCCGATTCATGGTCTATCTTACCTCCCGACCCAAAGGCCAACCGGCACGTCGCGCGGCCTTTTGTTCTTGCCCTAAAAACGTATCGCCGAGGCAGTATCACATCTGATTCTCAAGACGGGTCTCGTTACCAACGCGCACTCGAAGAGCTGCAGCAACGTTCCCCCGGCATCGTACGCGCCATTCAAACCCTCGCTGGGGAAGTCATCGACACCTCGCACGTCTCTCGGCCGATGTCGCTCTCCGCAAAACCGGACGTTCTTTCGATCCTCGACGGTTACGCCGAGCTCGCGCTTTGTACCCTCGCGACGGTGGAGCCCATCGAGCCGGGCGCGCTCCAATCGCTGCTTCGAGCCGCCCGGCAAGTACTCGGTGCGTGGTGGACCCAGACGCCGGCTTTCGACCCGCCAAAATGCGCGGGTCTTTCGCCCGCCTTTCACGGTGTACTGGGAGAAATCCGAGAGGCCGTCGAGAGCTCCAAGAGTGGCTCACGCTGACGTAAGAGGCGATCCTTATTGCACTCAACTTGCACCCTGCTCTAAACCGTCACACATCATCTATCTGTCTGACGGAATCGTCGGACGCGGCCCGCCAAAAATGGCCGCATTCAAAGAGGAGCATGAGGCATGGCAGAAGAAGTCTTCATCGTTAGTTCAGCGCGGACCCCGATCGGATCGTTCCAGGGAGCGTTTTCGAATGTGAGCGCGACCGATCTTGGTGCAACGGCCATCCGTGGCGCTCTCACTCGCGCCGGCCTTTCTGGCGATGCAGTCGAAGAGACGTTCATGGGCAACGTGCTCACCTCGGGCGTGGGACAGGCTCCGGCACGTCAGGCGGCGAAGGGTGCCGGCATCCCCGACCAGGTTCCTGCGACCACCGTCGGCAAGGTCTGCGGCTCCGGTCTTCAGAGCGTCATCTTCGGTACGAAGTCCATCAAGCTCGGCGATGCGGGAATCGTTGTCGCGGGCGGCATGGAATCGATGACCAACTCGCCTTATCTGCTGCCGAAGGCACGCGGCGGAATGCGCATGGGCCACGGCAAGGTCATCGACACGATGATCTTCGACGGCCTCTGGGACCCCTACGGCGATAAGCATA
>JAHDCI010000317.1 GCA_020629955.1 Myxococcota bacterium
CACTCGCGCGAATCTCCATTTGCCGTTCCTCAAACCGTGGTCTATGCATCGCAGCCCCTTAGGAGGACCCCAATGGATCGAGCACAGCTTCTAGAGATGTTCCGCGAAAAGGCGGCAGAAATCGCCGAAAAGGATTTCGCGACCCTTACCGAAGGCAGCGTGATTGCCGATATGGGCGTGGATTCGCTGAACATGCTGGAGATCATCGGTGAAATGGAGAAAGAGCTCTCCGTTCAGATTCCGGACGATCTCCTCGTCGGCATCGAGACTGTTTCCCAGCTTCTCGACGTCGTTCAAAAGAAGGTCGGCTGAAGCCACTTTCGGATCGCCGCGAAGATGAGCCCCGTTCGGTTTCGTGCGTTTGCGCTCTCCCTCTTCGCGACGGCTTTGACCGCCGCCCCCGTGCTTGCGCAGCCGGGGGCGCCGTCGCTTGAATGGACCGGCGTCGCGCCGCGCGGCGTAGAAGTCCACTCTCGGGTCTCCGGGCTCTCGCCTGGGGAAGCATTTTCGATTCGAGCGGGCGATCGTACGCTCGTCGAAGGTGAAGCCGACGCCGCCGGCAACGCCTCGGTGCGACTAGAGCTCCCTGATTCGTCCCCCGAGGAAACGGAGCTCCGTATCGAAGCCGCTTCCGCGAGCGCGGAGGCGAGCGTTCGAGCGACGCCCGCCTGGCTATCGCTTCTGCCCCCAATCCTCGCAATCCTCCTTGCGTTGATCTTTCGCGAAGTTCTGGTCGCACTCTTTTGCGGCGTCTGGGCGGGGGCGCTCGTCGTCCACGATTATTCTCCGTTAAAAGCCTCACTCCGCTCCCTCGACCATTACGCGGTGAAAGCGGTAGCCGACTCGGACCACGCTTCGATCTTGCTCTTCTCAGTGATGCTTGGCGGGATGATCGGCGTCATCACAAAGTCCGGCGGCGGCCTAGGGCTCGCGGGCAGGGTGACGCGCTACGCGAAGGACGGGCTCCGCGGACAACTCGCAACGTGGGTGCTCGGCGTGCTGATCTTCTTCGATGACTATGCAAACTCGCTTTTGGTGGGTTCGAGCATGCGTCCAATCACGGACCGGCTACGGGTCAGTCGTGAAAAGCTCGCTTTTATCGTCGACGCGACTGCGGCGCCGGTCTCCAGCATTGCGATTGTATCGAGCTGGATCGGTTTTGAGCTCGCTGCGATCGGCGAACAGCTCGACGGACTCGGCATCGATCGCGACCCCTTCACCACTTTCGTCGATACGATTCCCTACCGCTTCTATCCGCTCCTGATGCTCTGCTTCGGCCTCTTCATCATTCTCTTTCGCCGTGATTTCGGACCCATGCGGAAGGCGGAGGAGCGAGCGAGAAAGACCGGGCTATTGCTCCGTGAGGGCGCCGCGCCCGCTTCCGATTTCGAAGATATCGAACATCCCGATCCTCGGGCGATCAACGCCCTGCTACCGATTCTTGGTGTCGTCGCGATTGCGATCCTCGGCATGGTTCTCTACGGTCGCGCTGCCTGCATTGAGGCGGGGGAAGAGGTGACACTGCGCTCTGCTTTTGCGAACGCCGATAGCTACAAAGCGCTGCTTTGGGCCAGCGCGGGTGGGGGCGTCATCGCGGTTTTGAGCGCCACGTTGACCGGCGCGATGAAAGCGAACGAAGCGCTCGATGCGTGGGTCGAAGGTCTCAAGGCGATGCTTCTCGCGTGCGTCATCCTGGTGCTCGCTTGGTCGCTCGGGGCGCTCTGCAAGGAGCTTCATACGGCGCAGGTGGTGATTGCCGCGATCGGCGATGGGCTCTCGCCCAATATGCTCTCGGTGACGATCTTTATCGTGTCTGCGCTTGTCAGTTTTGCGACGGGGACGTCCTGGGGAACGATGGCGATTCTCTTTCCGCTTGTTGTGCCGCTCGCCCATGAGCTCGCTCCGGGGAACGAAGTCATCTTGCTCGGCGCCATCTCCTCGATTCTCGCGGGATCCGTCTGGGGAGATCATTGCTCTCCGATCAGCGATACCACCATCATGAGCTCCATGGCGGCAAGCTGTGATCACGTCGATCACGTCAAGACTCAGCTTCCTTACGCCCTGACCGTGGGCGTTGTCTCGATCCTCTTCGGCGAACTCGGCACCGCCTTCGGTTGGTACTCACCCTGGGTAGGGCTGCTTTTGGGCGCCGTCGCGCTAGCGCTCATCGTTCGATTCGTTGGGAAGCCGATCGAAGAGTATCGACCGACGCATCCGAGCCCGGGGGCCTCTGAGAGCGAGTAGGCCGGCCCGGGGCCGCAAAGCAGATCGAGTTTGCCGGACCGAAATTGCGTTATGCTCGCATCTTGTTCTCTTTTGCTCGGCGCGTCTTCACGACCTTTTTGTTGCTGATCGCGGGCTGTGCGCTTCCCGGGCTGCGCAACGATGAGGCGGAATGGGAGCGCGCGGAGCAGCTCTGGCGTTCGGGATCGATCGAGGCTCATGCAGCGTGGAGTGCGCTCGAGCCGAGCAGTGAGCAGGGGCATGACGCACTGGTGCGAATGCGCGAAGCCGACACGCACTACCGGGAAGGGATTCGTCTCTTCGCAAGTGCGGAAGAAGGTGCGCGAGAGGCTTTGGCACAAGGGCGCTCTCTCGCACCGATGGATCCCGAACTCTATTTTCCGCTTGGAGAGGCCTGTCTTGAACGAGAGATCCCGCTTCGGGCGGCTCAGTACTTCACGAAGTACCTCGGCGCGCTTCCACACGGGGCGCATTCATCCGATGCGCGAGAGCATCTCTACACACTTGACCCGGAGCTCGCCGGCGTCTTCGACCCAATCGGTGAACCGAGCCGCGTACCATCGCATGCTCCCGGCGGGCACCCTCTTGCGCTCCTTCTTCTTGGCGCCTTCCTCGGCGTGGCGCTCGGAGCGGGCCTGGTTCTGGGCGCCCAGGCGGCCCGAAATCGCGGAGTTTCTCTTTCGAAGCTGATCGATGCGCGACCCGAAGTGCATCCTTCGGTCGCCTATCTCGTCGGCTCACTTCGACATGAGCTTCTGAAACACCGTATTGGTGCGGTTCGCGATGCGCTGGAAGGGGATGGTGCGCTTGCCGAGCATTTGGAGTTTTTGAGGCAGAGACTCTTCGCTGGGAAACCGCTCGTCGACGCGTGGGAAGGTCATCTCGTCGCCTTTCGTCGTGCGCTTGGCCCCCGTGTTGACCTTCGTCGCGATCGCCGCTTTCGAGATGCGGCAAAGGCGATTCAAGCGATCGCGAACGCGGAAGCGGAACTCATGGAGGAGGTTCCCTCTGACCAGACGATTCGCGGTCTACGGCGCTCCCATGAACGGCTGCTCGAGTTTGATGCGTGGCTCGCGTCTCTTGTGGGTGGGCTCGTGCGAACGGAGATCGATGAATCACTCCTACACGAGATTATCGATGCCGTCCGGGCGGAGCATGCTGCGGGCAACGTCATTCTCTCCAGTTGCGAAGTGCAATGCACCGATGAGCTTGTCGAGGTGGAGATTTTCCGCGCCGATCTCGTTCTCGTGCTGAAGAATATTGTTCGAAATGCTTTGCTTGCCATGCATCGCGAAAATGTGCCGGGGATGCTGAAAATGCATGTGGATGTCGAACTTGAGCCCACCGGCGACGAGACGATCCGAATCGCGACGCTCGATACCAGCCCGGAGAGCCCAGACTCCTCGATTCTATTCGACCGCCGTGTTGACCGTGGGCTCGGGCTTGTCGCGGCGGCGATTCACCGCTACGGCGGGGCGATTGAAGTCGAAGAGCAATCGGAGGAGAGCGCGTACCGAAAGGCGGTTGTCGTTAGCTTCTTCCGATCCGCGTGAT
>JAHDCI010000072.1:0-20415 GCA_020629955.1 Myxococcota bacterium
GCACGCGCAATCGGAGGGCGCGGACCGCGGGGCGCATTCGCTCAATTCGCCGCCCTCGCAGAGCTGCGTGATCGGCGCGCAGCGCTCGCTATCTTCGCACTCGACAGCAATGTCTTCATCGACACTACCGTCGCAATCGTTGTCCTCGTTGTCGCAGATCTCGTCACCCGCGACGCATGCGTCATCGCCGCTGTCCGTTCCTGCATCGCCCCCTGCGTCTTCGCCGACCGGTACGCAGATCCCGTTTTCCGGAACGAGCCCTTCAGGACACTCTTCTTCGCCTCCGCACCCGGCTAGGACCGCGAGCGCTACCCACAACTTGAATCGCCTCATCCACTCCGCGTAGCGCAAAGTCTCGAACCAAGCCATGCGCTTTTGTCGAGCACGTTGCGTTCGACGGCGATCAGCGCCTACGATGCGCGCATGAGCGAACGAGACCTCGACGGACGCTGTGGGACCTGCGGGTGGTACAAACTCATCCGCACAGATGAGAGTGGCCGTGGCTTCGGCGACTGTCGCCTCGGACGAGCCTTTCCGCCTGTTGCGGATTCATCGACCTGTTCCAATCACAAGCCGGTCGGACAGAGCTTCGCTCAATCTTTAAAACGGAAGAAGATCGCGGGGCAGCCGCGTTCTCGTAGTGCAGGAGCGGACTGGGTCGAAGAGCGCCCCTCCATCCCGCGGGAGATCGATATCGATATGGATCAGGATCAGTTTCGAGAGGCGTTGCGCGAGGTATTGCTCGACGAACTTGGGGTCCGGGATACGCAGATCGGCGAACGCTGGGCAGGGGGTGAAATCGAACTGCGTCCCGGCAAGGAAGGCACGCAGTCGAAGGTCATTCCGCTCGATGTGTTCTTTCGCAAGATCGTGATGGTGCGCGAGAAGCTCCGCGTGCTGGAGCAGAAGGTGAACCAGAACAAATCGCTCGGCGCCGACGATAAAGTTCAGCTTCAGCAGTACATCACTGCGGCCTACGGTTCTTTGACGACGTTTAACGTTCTCTTCAAAGACAAAGAGGACCAATTTACAGGACAGAAATCCAAGTAGATCCGGTCCCAAGTTGATAGAGCATAGATGATGGGTCTTTTGACACGCCTAAGAAAGCTCTGCGACTTCAAGGACCGCGCGACAGCGGCTCCGCGCATCAGGACAGGCGCCCACTTGCTTGGGATCGCGGGGCTCGTTCTCTGTCTTGCGTGCGGAGGAGCCTCCTCCCTGAACGCTCCCGGCCATGCACAAGGGGGACGTGACCGCCGCGCGATCGAGCTCGGCCTACGTCGCCCCGACGGAGACTGGATTCACCTCGGTGATCTCCGCGGGCAACCTCTTTTTGTGTTTCTTTTCGCGACCTTCGACGGCGTCAGCCAGGCGTCGCTGCGTCCACTCTCGCGTTTCCGCCGCACACACGATGATGTGCACATGGTCGGTATCGCTGCACAGCCTGACGCAAATCAGCTTCTCGACCCCTACGAGCGAGCGCTGCAGCCACCTTTTCCCTTAACCTACGACCCGCAACACGACGTTCATCACGGGACGAGCGTGCTTGGCCGAATCGAGCAGATCCCAACGCTCATTGTCTATGACGAAAACGGTTTCGAGGTAGAGCGTTACGTTGGTTTTCCAAGCGAACGCACGCTCGAACGCCTCTACGACGAGGCGCGCTGACACGCGCGCACTACCGCTCAGTCCAAACCGCGAGCTCGTTGCCGCTCGGGTCTTCGAAATGAAAACGGCGACCGCCTGGGAATTCGAAGATTGGTTTCACGATGGCGCCTCCGTGGTCTTCGATTTTCGCAAGTGTTGCTTCGAGGTCTTCCGAGAAGAGGACAACCAAGGAGCCGCCTTTGGTGGGCTCGCCGAGCGCGAATCCGCCAAACTCGGGTTCGCCTTCAACGCCAAAGTGAAGTCCTGAGTATCCCGGCGCGTAGTCGGTGAACTGCCACCCAAATACCTCGCCGTAGAACGCCTTGGATTTCTCCATGTCGCGCACGGTGAATTCCAGATAGTCGATTCGGTGATGTCGTGTCATGCGCGCACGATACCTGCCCCGTGCGACAAATCGTTACGCGTGATGCTTTGCGTGTTCGATCACGATATCGGCGACGCGCGACAGTTGCGCTTCGCTAAGCTCGGGAAAGACTGGGATCGCGAGCACTTCGTCGCATGCCTTTTCCGTAATCGGACAGTCGCCGACGGCCCCTCCAAGATAGGCGAAACACTCCTGAAGGTGCAGTGCGCGCGGATAGTAAATCGCGTGGCCGATACTCTCGGCCTTTAGCCGCGCCATCAACTCCTCCCGGGCAGGGACTCGAAGAACGTATTGGTTGTACACGTGACGTTCGTACCGAGCTTCCGGCCTCGTTACGTTCGAAAGCCCAGCTTCATCGAAGCGTGAGTCGTAGAGAGCGGCGTTTCGACGGCGACCCTCATGCCAGGATTCGAGCGCCGGAAGCTTAACGCGCAGCAATGCTGCTTGAAGCGCGTCGAGCCGGAAGTTTCCGCCTACGATTTTGTGGAAGTACTTTGGTTTCGACCCATGCAAACGAAGAACCCGCACTTTTTCGGCGAGCGCATCATCATTGGTCGTCACGAGGCCGCCATCTCCGAAACAGCCGAGGTTTTTCGAAGGGAAGAAGGAGAAGCAACCGAGCGTACCGATCCCGCCGACCCGTTTCCCATCGAAGGAGCACCCAAGGGATTGGGCCGCATCCTCAACGATTGGGATGTCCCCAGCGACCTCGTGCAGGGTGCGCATATCGCACGCTTGGCCGAAAAGGTGTACGGGCAAAATCGCCTTTGTGTTTTCGGTGATCGCCGCGCCAACCTTTTCCGCATCGAGATTAAACGTGATTGGGTCGATATCGACGAACACCGGCGTTGCACCGAGTCGCGCGATGCAGCCAGCAGTCGCGAAGAATGAAAATGGCGTCGTGATGACTTCATCGCCCGCCCCAATATCGAGGGCCATCAGCGACACGATCAACGCATCGGTGCCGCTCGAAACGCCGATTGCGTGAGAGACGCCGAGATACTCCGCAACCTCCGCTTCAAAGCCGCTGACCTCAGGGCCCATGATAAAGCGTCCGGACTGGAGCGTTCGCTCAAAGGCATCGCGCAGCGCATCATCGAGTGGCGCGTGCTGGGCACGAATATCGAGCATCGGAATCGGATTCGACATGCTCGAACCGTAGCGCGAGCGCAGTGAAACGGCACGTCGAGCGCAGGCGAGCGGTGGAGAACTTCCAGCAAGATAATCCCGTGCCCATTCGGGTAGAGGAACCGTCTCGGATCGCCCCTCGAGAGTGCGTTACGCGACGGCCTTTACGCAGCGTCCGTCTTTGAGTCTGTACGTGGCGCCGCAGCGCTCACACGTCTTCTCGCCTTCCTCGTCAACGTGCGCGAGCTTTTCACCGCATGCGCACATCCAGCCCTTCTGACGGGCGGGGTTACCCATGAGTAGCGCGTGCGCCGGGACGTCTTTGGTGACGACGGATCCTGCGCCGATAAACGCGTATTCACCGATCGAGTTTCCGCAGACGATCGTGGCGTTCGCGCCGATGCTTGCGCCGCGGCCAACGGGGGTGGTGAGGAACTTCTCGCGCGGGGTTGAGACATGGGCGCGCGGCTGAAAGACGTTGGTGAACACACAGCTCGGTCCAAGGAAGACATCCTCTTCAAGTTCGACGCCGCTGTAGATCGATACGTTGTTTTGAACGCGGACGCCGTCTTTCAGAACCACGTCTCGGTCGACATAGACGTTCTGTCCAAGCGAGCAGCGCGCGCCGATTTTTGCCGAGCTGCACACGTGCACCCAGTGCCAGATTTTTGAACCCGCGCCGATCTCTGCCCCATCGTCGACAAGTGCGGTCTCGTGAATAAACGCCGTTTCATGAATGCGATTGGCCATGGATCTATCCTCGCTATTGCTCGAAGCTCGGAATCTGAACTTCGGCGCCGTTTTGTTGAAGCGAGCGATGTCCCGCTTCGAGGGCGGCAACAACGCCGAGCGCCGAGCGTCCGGAGGCCATGGGGACCTCGCGGCTCTCCATCGCATTGAGGAACGCCTGGCACTCCTTGCGTAGCGGCTCGGCCATCGGAATCGCGGGGATGAGAATATCGCCCGTACGAACGCTGACGCCTTGGCTATAGGAAACCGCCCGGGGCGGCATGTTCACGCCTTTGTCGTAGATCGTGAGCTTGTTGGGCGTCGTGTCGTTAAACACCGCCATCTTCTTGCTGCCAACGACGGTGGTCTTTCGCTCTTTGTGCGGGTCAAGCCAGCTCACATGAACGTGCGCGAGGCGGCCACGGGGGTATCGAAGCGTCGCAAAGACCACGTCTTCGACCTGGCGTTCTGGCTGCAAAAATACGCCTCCTGTCGCCGAGACAGCTTCTGGCGCGTCGGAGAGTAGGTGATCCGCGATCGAAAGGTCGTGTGGAGCGAGTGACCACCACGCGTTTTCGTCCTGCCGCACCACGCCGAGGTTGGTTCTCTGCGCCACGATGTAGAGCACGTCCCCGAGTTCGCCATCGTCGATCAATGTCTTCAGCTTCTCGATCACCGGGTGAAAGAGAAGCAGGTGACCGACCATCAGAACCTGTGCGCGATCATCGGCCAAATCGACCAGCTCCTTCGCTTCGTCGAAGCGAAGCGCGAGTGGCTTCTCGACAAGGAGATCCTTCCCGGCCAAAAGCGCTCGTTTCGCGAGTTCAAAATGGCTTGGCGCCGGGGTGGCGATCACCATGCCCCGGATGGACGAATCTTCGAGCGCTTCCTCGAAAGGGAGCTGACGGGCTCCGGGCGCCATCTCAGCCGCCCGGGTACGCGACTTCTCATCGAGTTCGCAAACCGCGGAGAGGGCTCCTAGCGCCGCAAAGTTTCGAACGTGGTTTCGCCCCCAGCCGCCAGCGCCGACGACCGCGACGCTCACGAGACGCGCTCGAAGACCACTGCGAGTCCCTGGCCAACGCCGATGCAGAGGGTCGCAAGACCGAGCGTTGCGTCCTTGGCCTTCATCGCCGTCATCAACGTGCCCACGATGCGCGAGCCGCTACAGCCGATTGGATGTCCGAGCGCGATGGCGCCGCCAAAGACATTCACCTTCTCCGGGTCGATGCCGGTCTCGCGAACGCACGCGACGCTCTGCGCGGCGAAGGCTTCGTTAAACTCCGCAACATCGATATCGCCTGGCGTCAGCCCTGCCTTTGCGAGCGCCTTCTTCGTGCTCGGGATTGGACCAATCCCCATAAGCTCCGGGTCGACGCCCGCGGTGCCGCTCGCGCGGATTTTCGCGATCGGAGTGAGCCCGTTCGCACGCGCGTAGCCGGCGCTAGTAATGAGTACGCACGATGCGCCGTCGTTCATCGGGGAGGAGTTTCCTGCCGTGACCGTTCCGCCTTCTTTGAAGATGGTGCGTAGCTTTGCGAGCGCTTCGAGGCTGCTATCGCCGCGAACACTTTCGTCGCGCTCGACCGTCCGTTCGACATCGCGCTTGTGCGCGGGCGGAATCACCACCGGGCGTACTTCGTTTGCGAAGACCCCGGCTTCCCACGCTGCGGCCGCCTTCTGATGCGAGTGCAGCGCGAACGCATCTTGCTCCTCGCGCGATACGCCGTACTTTTCGGCGACGTTTTCCGCCGTAATGCCCATCGAGGTGAGCGGGAAACGCTCTTTCATTTTCGGGTTTGGAAAACGCCAACCGAGGCTTGAATCGTAGACCGTTGGCGGACGTCGCGGGAAGGCCATTTCGGGCTTCGGGTATGCGTAGGGTGCGCGGCTCATCGACTCTACGCCGCCTGCGACGATCACATCGTGATCGCCCGCCATGATCGCGCGGCCCGCCTGAATCACCGCTTCGAGGCCTGATCCGCAAAGACGGTTCACCGTCACCCCAGTAACTTCATACGGGAGCCCCGCGAGAATCGCGGACATGCGCGCGATGTTGCGGTTATCTTCGCCAGCCTGATTCGTCGCGCCGAAGATCACCTCTTCGAGGGCGTCTTTCGCCGGGCCGTTGCGCTCGAGCAGGGCCCTTAGAATATCGGCTCCCATATCGTCCGGCCGCACGCGGGAGAGGCTCCCGCGAATCTTTCCGATCGGGGTGCGGAGGGCGTCGACAACAACGGCGTCTCTATCGTGAAGCGTCATGTTCTTACTTTCCTTCGAAGGCGGGCTTGCGGCGCTCTGCGAAGGCCGCGATGCCCTCGCGCGAATCGGCGCTAGTGAAGAGTCGTTGCTGAAGTTCGCGTTCGAGCGCGAGGCCAGCATCCAGGGAGAGATCCGTGCCGCTCTGTACGGCGCGTTTGATAAGTCCGATCGCGAGAGGGGCGCGGCTTGGTGCGCAGAAGCTAGTCGCGTAGTCGCGAACTCGCGCGCGGAACGCGTCGCCAGTCTCACTGAAGACTTGATTGACGAGCCCAAGGATCTGAGCGTCGTCGAACTCCATCAGCTCACCGGTGATCATCAGCTCCAGGGCCTGCGAGCGTCCGAGCAGTCGCGCGAGGCGCTGCGTGCCGCCGGTCCCGGGCAGAACGCCGAGGCCAACCTCGGGCAGACCGATTCGGCCCGTGCCACTTGCTGCTACGCGGATATCCGCGGCGAGCGCGACTTCGAAGCCGCCGCCCACGCAGTGTCCACAGATTGCGGCGATGACCAGCTTTGAGGTGTTCTCAAGTCGCTGGAGGGTCTCGTTCGCGTGCAGGCAGAAGTTGTACTTAAACTCCGGCGTCACGCTTTTGAGCATCTCGATGTCCGCACCCGCGCAGAAGAACTTGTCGCCTGCCGAGTCGAGCACGATGACGTGGCAATCGTCGGCAAAGCGCGCTTCCAAGATCGCGTCGTCGAGGTCGCGCATCATCTCGTACGAGTACGCGTTGGCGGGGGCGTTCTCGAGGGTGATGGTCGCGATATGGTCTTCGAGCGAGTAGCTCACGAGTCCGTTGCGCATTTTCGTCATGGCGGGACACTTACGCCAAACGGGACGCCTTGGAAAGCGGCGGCGTGAGCGATGTGGCACTTCTTCTCGGAGCGCCATTTCGAGCCGCAGCGACCCACACGAACATTTTCACACGCAGCGAAAGGCGGTAGCCTTCGAACATGTACTTGCGGTCTCTTCTGCTCCTTTGCTTTTCACTCCTGACGCTCGGATGCGGTGATGATGATGTCCCGGCGGGAGACGGCGGGATGGGCACGACACAGTTTGCGGATGTTCGGTTTGAGCTCGTCTGCATGGAGGGCGATGACGAGTGCACCGAGCTCGACGCGTTTGACCTCAACGACGAAGAGGATGGTGACGATATCCAGATCACCTGCGATATTGCGCGCTCGGAAACCCAGGCCTCGATCGCCCTCACGGTCCGCGATGGAGAAGACGAGCTGCGGATTTCCGGATTCCGGGTCGGCCCGGATGGAGGACGCGCCAGCTCTTGCAATCTCGACGCGACCATCGAGGGACAGACGTACCGCGGCTCTTGCGCGACGGAGTGCACGATCGACCGAGTTCAATTCGACGTGACGACCCGGGAGGGCGTCACCGGAGATTCCATTGGATTCTTCCTTCGCTGCAATCGTCTGCAGGGACCGTCGCGAAACGATTTCCGGAATCTCTCTCAGATCGGAAACCCGGTGGAGCCCGCGCCAATGCAGATCGTCGGTTGCGACTAGGGCCTGTCCCGCTGTTCGCCGACGACCGTTGGACGTCATCTATTGATCTGACACTCAGATCTCCACATGGTGATGCCGACGTCGAGTGAGCGAGATTGCCGCGAAACGACAAAGGAGAGCGTTGTGCGCGTAGAGATGAATGAGCGGGTCCTCGAGGTTCGGGGCACAGAAGCTCGGGACTGGCTTCAAGGGCAGCTGACCTGCGATATTCCGGCGGAGCTTCCGGAAGGGCAGAGCGTTTACGGGCTCTTGTTGAGCCCCAAAGGCAAAGTCATCGCGGATACTTGGATCGACCGCGTCGGTGAGACCTACCGTCTCCGCATTCCCCGGGATGCAGCCGACGCCGCGTTCGCGCGACTCGATCGCTATCTCGTGATGGAAGATGTCGACATCGAGTGGCTTGAGCTCCGTGTGGTGTTCACGACCGAGACCGAAGATGGCGTTGCGACACCTCGCCTCGGCGGAACGGGCGTCGATTTATTGGTCTCCGGGCCGGAGCCGGCCGCAGGCAGTGATCAGAGCGAGTTTCATTCGGCGCGCATTCAGAGCGGTATCCCTTTCTTCGGCGTCGATTTTGGGGAGTCGACGCTCCCGCAAGAGGCCGGCTTAAAGCATGCGGTGTCGTTCCACAAAGGTTGTTATATCGGTCAAGAGCCGGTCGTGATGCTGGAGCACCGCGGCAAGCCTCCGCGGCGTCTTGTGCACCTTTCTCTCCCAGAGGAGGCGGCCGTCGGTGCTTCGGTTTCGCGAGAAGACGGGAAAGCCGCAGGGGAGCTGACTTCGGTGAGTGGCCGATGCGCGATCGCGATGGTCAAGCGAAGGGCGCTCGATGGCGCCCTAAGCGTCAACGGTCAGCCGGTCACTTCCGTGAAGGTCCTCGGCGACGAAGAAGACCGAGCAGCACCATAAACACCGGCGCGGCGCCAAAGGGAGCGCTCCCGCTCGTGCGGCAGCCACAGCCTCCTGGCTCTTCGTCCATACGGGTTCCAGCATCGTCTCCGGTGCTGGCGTCACCGCTCCCGGCATCCGCGCTGCTCCCCGCGTCGGTTGGAGGCGTTCCGGCGTCGCTTGCTGTTGTGCAGCCATTGTCCCCATCACAATCCTGGTCGACTTCATCGCAAGGATCAGGGGCACCTGGATAAACGCTCGGATCGCTATCATCGCAATCGACGCTGGTATTGTGTCCATCCATATCGCCGTCGACCGGAGCTTCCCGACAGCTCGCTTCTTCGCCTTCGCCGGCGTCGCGACAACCGGAGTCGCATGCCTCTCGCTCGACGGATCCATCGCGACAGCGGACGCGCTCGCTACCATCGCATGACCACGTCGCTTCAATGCCTTCGGGGCATTCGCTCGCGCACACATCATCCGTGCCGACGGGCATCGAGAGACAGCCCGCCGCGCAGTCCTCCCGCATCACTTCGCCGTCGATGCATCGAACTCTTTGCGTGCGACCTTCATTGCAGGTCCAGATGTCGAATGTACCGCTCGGGCACGTCGGAACCGGCGGTCCGCAGGCGTGTCCCGGTAGGCCTCGGTGCGGCCCTTGCGTTGCCCACCTGGAAGCTCCCGGAGAACACCCCCCGGTAAAGGGGTCGACCGCGCCGCTCCCCGCCGGCCGGACTTCGAAATGAAGATGGGCGCCGGTCGTGCATCCGCTGCTTCCGATCTGCCCGATCACATCTCCGCATTCGACGCGGTCTCCCGGCGAGACCCGCACGCTTCCCTGACGAAGGTGAGCGTAAATCGTGACGTAGCCATCGTGCTCCACCCAAACCTGGTTCCCAAAGCCACCACCGAAATCGAGGCCGCAGCTCGCTCCCCCGCAGGCCGTGCACCGGTCGAAGAATCCATCGAGGGCGCGGGTGACGGTGCCGCCTTGCGCCGCGACCACGTTGTAGCCGGTCGCGATCGCACCGTTGCCACCAATGAGCGAGAAATCGCTGCCGCGGTGGCCGTTGTAGGTGCTCATATTGCACGTGTAATCTTGGCGCCCCCCGCCCGCGTCGTGATCGAAGTAAAACCAGTTACCAATGCACGTATCGCAGGAGACCGGGCGGCTAAGCTGCGCAGAGGCGATGCTTGAGAGCAGACAAGACGTGAGGGCGATAGTGGTGGCGAGCCTCATTGTGCGGACTCCTCGAGCGAGATCACGGGATGTCCAGGCCACTCGACCGTATCGCCGCGAAAGACCAACTCATCGGTCGAACGCGGGCTCGCATGAGCCGGAAGCCCCATCCCAACGCGATGGTCGCAATGGCTCAGGCAGCGGAGTTCCGAGCGATGAAGATCTACGCTCCAGAGGCCGACCCAGCCTCCGTTTCGGGCGCCGAGGAAGAACACCCGCTCGCCTTCGGGGCGCAATGACGCGACCGAAGCGAGGGTGCCCAGAGAGACACGTCCAGAGCGAGTCTCGTGGAAGAGTTCACTCTCCAAACCTGCCTGGGTGTTGCTTTGAATAGCGTAGAACACTCCGGCCGGGGAGTGCGTTGCTTGGGCTCCGGCTTGCCCGAGTCCCTCGTTTCCGCGCCAGAGAATGCCTTCCGTATCCTCGAAGTAAACGTGACCCTCCGCAAAGAATGCCCAACGCGCGGGCTTGTTGTTGGTCGGCGAATCCGCGCGCCCGTCGCGCCACTCAAAGCGATATGCTGGAGCCGCATCGGTCCCGGGTGGACCACGTCGCCAGAGACGCTCCGCGACGACTAGCGCGGGTCGAGAGGTTTCCACTGCTCCTGCCGTGCCCGCCACAGGGCCTTCGTTTGCGCAGCCACAAAAGGCCGTAACCAAGAGCACGATGCCGGCCGCGCCGTAGGTCCAGCTGTTCCTCAAGCTTCTAATCATCTCCATCGGGGTCTCCTGCCATCTGTCGGCATTCGAGTTCGTCGCGGGAGAGCGCGCGATCGTAGATCGCGACGTAGTGGATGACGCCACCGGAAAAGCGTCGATTATCTGCGAACTCGTTGCCGACGCCGCATCGGTCCGGGTTGTCCGAGCTGCTTCTCTCCATCGCGCCGCTCCGAGTTGCAACGTTCAAACGGAGTGCGCCACGGTCGACACTTCCAAGACTGGCTCGCGCCATCGATTCTGAGTAGGTTGCTGCCATATAGGCAACCCCGGGGGTGGGGAACGCGCTGGGGAGCGTTACGTATCCGTTCGTATCCGAGCGGCCATTGCTGTTCGTGGTGGAGCGATGGATGCGCAGGTGGAGTTCGTCGCTATCCTGAGCGAGCGTAAAGGCGCGCGTCCCGCCATCGTACGAGCACGTTACGATTCTCGCGGGGCCTCCGAGTCCTCCATTGCTTTGCTCGACCCAGGCTTCGATGGTGAGTTCTCCGCTCGCGTCGATGGCGTCCAGGATAGCCTCTGCCTCCGCCGCGTTCGTGAACAGGCGTGGGTTACCAGAGCCCGGAACTCTGACGGCGCCATCGGACACCATATCGTCTCCTTCGAGCGTCGCATTCATCGAACCGGTGCTGATGAACCGTCCGCCGGGAGAGAAACGCCACTCAACGATCGGGCCACTCCCTTCAAGGCAGGTTACTGGCCCGGCGTCTGGCTCGCTCGCGTCCGGTTCGCCCGCGTCCGGTTCGCCCGCGTCCGGTTCGCCAGCATCCGGTTCGCCAGCGTCTGGCTCGCTCGCGTCCGGTTCGCCCGCGTCGGGCTCGCTCGCGTCGGGCTCGCCTGCGTCGGGTTCGCTTGCATCGGGCTCGCCTGCGTCCGGTTCACCCGAGTCGTCCCCTGTGTCGGGAGAGCTGACATCCGGGATATCCGTATCGGGGCGGTTCACATCGGGGACATTCACGTCCGGCGTGTCGCCATCGTCTCCCGTATCGGCCTCTGCATCCGTGCTGGTCGATGCGTCGGAAGCAATCTCCGGATGAGAGACGCTGCATGCGCTGGCCAGAAGGACCACGAACCATATGTGCTTGCTCATTCTGTCACCCGAAGCTGTCCTGGAAGATTGCGTTCAAGCAGCATTCGCCAATCCACGCCGACAATCTCGCCTTCACTCATTTCATTCCAAACGTTTTCCCCTTGCAGGGGCTCTGAGGAGAAGAGCAGGTGATTCACCCGCCCTGTTTGTGTTGGTGCTTCGCACTCCGGCGAGAGGTTTGGGCAGATGTCGCGATCGGAGCACCGTGTTTTGTGGGTGCTGAAATACAGCTCTTTGCCACCCTGATGGGCCGCCATGCACGTGCCGTCGGTGACCAAGAACGTCAGGAGGGCGCGCTCTTCTTCTTTGTCACCGTCACAGATTTCGCGGATCTGCTTCACCGTATCCCGTAGTGCGGGAACGACGGCGTCGAGCCCAAGCTTCGCGCTTAACTCGCCGTATTGCGAGAGGCGGGTCAGGAAGAGGAAAAAGAGCGCCTCGCTATCGGTGGTTCCGAGCACATATCGCCGAAGCTTCGGCGCAATCGCCTCACGAATCTTGTCGACGGTGCCTGGGAAATCTTTCACCTCGCCATTGTGCGCGAACGTCCATCGGCCGTGCTGAAACGGATGGCAGTTGAGGACGTTGATATCGCCAACGGTTGCTTTCCGTACATGAGCGAGCACCGTCTCTGAGGCGACAACGCCGCTGACGCGCTGGAAAAGCTGATCCCCGAAAGCGGCGCGTGGGCTCTTCGTAAGATGCGGTGAGCCATCGACGTAATAAGCAACGCCCCAACCATCCGGGTGACGGTTGCTTTGAACTCCGAGCGCATTGTCGGCGTCCATTAGGGAACGGTGAACCTGGCTCGGGATCACCGAGCGAAAGCCAAAGAGACGACACATATGCCCGTATCATAGGAGTACGCGGCTCCTAGATGCAAAGATGAACGGTCGTTCGCGATGTTCGTGCCGCGCATCGTTCGTGCGGGGATCACATCGATGGAAGGGAAGATCTTTCGTCAGGGGCGCCGAGGC
The DNA here is from genome assembly GCA_020629955.1 of Myxococcota bacterium. Taxonomy (GTDB): domain Bacteria; phylum Myxococcota_A; class Polyangia; order Polyangiales; family Houyiibacteriaceae; genus JAHDCI01. The sequence continues at coordinate 12,578 of JAHDCI010000072.1, forward strand.
GATCTTCGGCGGGCGAACGACATGCCGAGTATATCGAAGGAAGAACGAAGCTCGGATCGGCGTTCCGGGCGGAAGAAGCGATGTGAACCACGCACTAACTTTGCGCGGCAGCGATTTCCTCCATCTGAGGAAGTGGCACAGCAAGTTTGGCCCCGCGGGCCAGCGCATTTTTCAACCGCGCGGGTGCGGAGCGCCCTTTGGCGCCATGCGCGGGATCGCCCGCGACCGCGTTTCTCAGAAGCGTGAGTGTCGCTTCTCGATCCAGCGAGCCGGCGATACGTGCTTCCTCGAGGGAGAGCACCTCGTCGACCAGTGGCGCGAAGATCGGGTCTTTGATGAGCTGTCCAACCGTTGCGCCCGCCGGACGAGCGAGCCCGAGAACGTTGAAGGTGAGGATATACGCGTTCTTCGCGGCGAGCTCTGCATCGAGCTGCTCCATCGAGATCTCGTGCGCCGGGATTTGAAGGGTGTCGAGGGCGCGGACCAACATCTCGGCGTGGGGACCTGCGATGGGCGTTGAGAGAATAGGGGTGATGGGCTTGCGGTGCTTTTTCTCGAACCAGACGACAGCGACCGTCGGAGACTCGAATCCCTTCAGGGTCGTGCGGACCAAGTCGTTCTGAAGGAAGATCGCATTTTGTGTCCGGCCTGCGATTTGCAGCGCTTCGGCGACGGACTCCAAATCCGCCTCGCCGACCGCCACCAGGATCCGCTCGCTCTCGGCGCTCGGAGTCTCGCCTCTCAAAACCGGGTGAACCGTCTCGCCGAGCTTTAAAAGGCCGCGCGCAAAGACTCCGCCAAGTTGACCCATCCCGATGATCGTTGTGCTCATGGTCGAAGGTTTAACCTTCCTCTAGGGGCGTGTGCAACGAGCGACCGAGCAGATATCGAGCGAAGACCAGACGGCTAGGGACACCAACCCTCGTCACTGAGGTCGACGCCTTGCGCGCAGAGGTCTTCTGGGCCTCCGGCATAGTGCTCATCGATGAACTCGCGGATGGATTCTTCGTCCACGCAGGTCGCTTGATACACAAACTCCCACGCCACGACGGCAAAGGGAGCTCCAAGGTCGGGTGCGGGCACTTTCACAAATCGGTTTCGGACGCCTTCGCGGCAGAGCTCATCTTCTCTCTCCGCCATCAAGGTATCGAAGAGCGCATGAACTTCCGGGCACTCGCTTTCCGAGCAGCGATGCGCAAGCACGATTCCGCCGTGCTCCATGGAGTGGACCAAGAAGGACCATGGCACCGGCTCCGTGTAGCTACCAAAGCTCGCCCAGCGCGCGTAATGATCTCCTCCTGTCGGGGGGATCAGCGGATACGTATTCGGGGTACACAGCTCAAGGTGCCCAGCGGAAGGTGCGGGCTCACCCGCGATGGCGACGACGCACTCTGTTTCACCGGGAAGTGGCGACTGCTCCGGGTTGGTCCGCCGGCCTCGAAGGCCGGCCATTGGCTCGATGCTCGCATCTTCCCCCGAGCCAGTGTCGGGCCCCGTGTCGAACGTCGAAGCATCCATCGGCGCGTCATCGTCACCGGAGCAACCGGCGAGCGTGAGAAAAAATACAAAAGGGAGAAAGAATCGAAATCGAGGCATTGACAGATTCGAAAGATGCGTCATCGTAGCGCCGTTCTTCAAGCAAGAAGAGCATGCCATCCTAGCTCAGTTGGTAGAGCAATGGTTTCGTAAACCATAGGTCGTCGGTTCAAGTCCGATGGATGGCTCCAATAAAATCAATACGTTAGCGCCATCCCCCGGGGTGGCGTTTTTCGTTTTGCAGCGTCAGCGACTTTCAATCACGCTGCTGAAACGCGCGCCAGGTCAGGCTGATTCTTGGTTCGCGCGTGTTCTGTCGTTTAATAGCGTGTGCCCAATCGTCCTGTACCTCCTTGCTCATGTAGAGCAGGGAGCCAGGGGGAAGTTCGAAGGCGATGCGCTCGGCATCTTCGAGTTCGACATTCCGTTGGCGGAATGTGATGCGACGCGCGCCGCCGATCGAGACGATGGCGACGCCGGTTCCTTTTTGCCACTCGCTCGTGTCGTCGGAGTGAAATCCCATCTTGCTGCGGCCGTCGAGGTAATAGTTCAATAGGCAGTTATTGAAGTGCACGCCGAGCCGGCTGTGGAGAGCTTCTTGGACGGGGACCAGCGCTGGGAAAATGGGGCATGCTGGATACACCATCTGTCGATAGTTGTAGGGAGTGCCGCAGGATGCCGTGAGTCGGGCCGACATCGTCTTGTCCCAGTTCACCGTATCGCGGAGTTGCTCGAAGAGCTGGGTCGGATCCGGCCAGAAATCTTCGGTCAGCTGTACGTTCGGAGGCATCGCTCCCGTTTTCTTTGCATAGCCGCGCTTTGAATCAACGAGATGTGTTTTGTCCCATCCGGGCTTGGTGGATTTCTTGCCGTTCGAAATCGAGGGCGATAGGGAAGATGCGTGCCGTTCCGTGTTTCCGCGCTCTGTTTCGCGTCGCTCCTCGCGGCGGTGATGCTTGGTGGTTGTCGACCGGAAGATCGCGCGGCCCCGCCACCACCAGAGCCCGTCGAGCTGGAACCCCTGGATCCCGACCGTGTTCTCGGCGACCCGGGTCCGCCGAATGTCGGATCGCGCGGGGAGGTCCGCACGGTGGAGGCGTTTCATTCCGACCGCGAGTTCGCGAACGGGGAGGGGCGCATTCCAGCTCGTCGAGTGGTCTATCGGATGTCGCTCTACATCCCTCGCGGGATGGGCGCAGGCGACCCCGCGATCCAACCGAGCTCCGCGGAGCTTTATATCGATGTTTCCGCGAGCCGACTTCGTGCGCGCTTCGTTGGCGATGGGTGGCCGGTGGAGAATGGCAGCGAGGTTCGCATTCGCCGCGATCATTCTGGTGTCTATCTCTTTGATGGGGATGGAGGTCGTCCGCTCGCCGCGGGCCAGCTCGTCAATTGGTTTGAAGGTGGACAGCCGCGCCGCAATCCGACCTGGCGGGTTCGTGCGCCAGTTGTACGGACGGAAGGCCCCGGGGACCTCATCTGCCGTCTGATTGCCGAGTGGACAGGCGAGCGCCCCGGGAGCGTCGCGCGACGTTGCGGCGAAGGCGGAAGCACTTCGAGCTTTCGGGTAGGGCTGTGGCGCGGTCGGCGAACCGCAGATGTCGCGATCGAACTCGATCGGGAAGATCTCCGCGCGGACGAAGAAGCTCCGCCAGATCGCATCGTCTCGATGACGGGTGGGCAACTCGTTCGGGATTCGACCATGCCGCGGCTGCGTCGAGCTCGCGGCGTCCGTCCGGAGGTTTCGCCCGATGCGCCCGATGAGGGGCTGATCTTCGTGAACCGGAGTCCGGCGACGATGGTGGTCACGGTCGATGGTGTTCCGGTTGTCTGGCTCGACTCACACACCACCTTCCATTCCCGCCAATTTCCCGCGGGAGTCTACGAAATCGGGGCGGTTCGAGCATTCGGGTTGCAGGCGGCGACGGTCCGCCACGTGACGGTTCCCGGGCGAGTAACCTTGCCCCGATAGCGCGTTTGCGAAAAGTCCGGGCCCACCCGAAGCGTTCCGCGTCGAACTTCCTCGAACTCTTGACAGCGGTTTCGCGGCTCGGGTGGTCTCAAAAACAGGCTCGACCCTTCGAAGAACCGTCTCGATGACGCTCTTTCGCGGAAAGGATAATAATATCAGCTTGTTCTCTGGTTTTGCGGCTGGCTTCACGTTTGAAGGCGATCGCCCAATCTTGGCTAGATCCGATCTTCTATTGTCCGATTTCGCCACGATCAGGAATGAAACGTACCGAAAACGACACTTTTTTCAAAGATGATCCATTTTTCGATCTTGCAATAAAAACAAAGGTTTAAGTGTGGTCAGGGGTGAAGTGTATGGTCATTTCATGGCCCTACATGCCACTTCGCCCATTGTCATCGCTGTATATGGCTGTTAATAAAATTGCATGCGTATTAGCAACAGCTTCTCCGAGGGCGAGATTCAGGTCCTCGAGTTTATTCTCCAGACCCTTCTCCGTGGCGGGACACCTTCGATGGCCGTCCGCAACAAAGATTTCGCTTCGCTCTATCGCAAGGTGGTGTCGATGAAGCGACGCGTTGCCGACAAGAAGGAAAAGTCCTCGGTCGGAACGATCGCTTCGCCGGACAGCGAAGAGATTACGGACCTCGAAGTCGAAGAGAGCGTCGCGAAGGCCGTCTAGCCTTTTCGTCTGCTCGAAGCGCGCGTTCCGTAGACCCAAATCTACGAGGCGCGCGTTTTTCCGTCCGTCAATCGGCACAGCATTCCTCGCAGATCACCCTTTCGATTGACACAAGCTCTTCACCAAGCGTCGATTGACCCTCCGGTGCGCCCCGATTAGGTCGAGCCCATGATTCGAATCCACGGCGCATATCAGCTTGGCACTTCGCTCGAGATCGACGAAGCAGGGGCGATTCTGATCGAAGGCGACGACCTTGAGCTACGCGCGGACGGAGCGTGGTTGGTGCCTGGGCTCATCGATCTGCGCGCACACCTTCGAGAGCCGGGCGATGAGCCGGCCGAAGACCTCGAAAGCGGCCTTCAGGCGGCTGCGGCGGGTGGCTTTGCTTCGGTGTGTGCGATGCCGGGCACTCGCCCGCCGAATGATGATGGCGCGTTGACCGAGATTCTGTGCCACCGCGCTGCGAAGGTACGAGGCGCTCGCTTTCTTCCCTTTGGCTGCATGACGCAGGGCATGCGCGGCGAAGAGTTGACGCAAATGGAGGAGCTCAAAGCGGCGGGGTGCGTTGGCGTCACCGATGACCATCGTCCCGTGGCCGATCCTGCGCTCCTTCGTCGCGCGATGGAGTACGCCGAGACCTTCGACATTCTCGTGATGCAGCATGCGGAGCTTCCGGAGCTCTCCGCAGGGACGGTGATGCACGAAGGCCCGAATAGCGTCCGATTGGGGTTGCGTGGGAGCCCCCGGGCGGCCGAGGTGGCCGCCGTCGCAAGGGATATCCAGATCGCGGAGCTCACCGGCGGGCGCTTGCATCTCGCGCATCTCTCGTGCGGTGCCTCGGTTGAACTCGTCAAGAACGCGAAGGAGCGAGGGGCTCGGGTGACGTGCGATGTCAGCCCTCATCACCTCGCCTACACCGATGCCGACGTGGGCGCCTACGATTCGAACTTCCGGATCGTGCCACCACTTCGGTCGCCCGAAGATCGCGACGCACTCCGGCGCGGGGTAAACGATGGAACGATTGACGCGATTGCAAGCGACCATGCGCCTCATCCGGATATCGCGAAGCGAAGGCCCTTTGCCTCGGCAGCTCCTGGGATGATCTCCTTCGAGACGACGTTGCCAGTCTTGCTCGCTCTGATCGAAGATGGATCGCTTCGCCGTGAGGCTGTCGTTCGAGCGCTCTCGGTCGGACCCGCTCGGGTGCTCGGGCTCCCGGGGGAGCGATTCGCTGGAGACTTCACGCTGATCGACCCTCGTTGCGCGTGGACTGTCTCCCGTGAGTCTCTCCGCTCGAAGTCGGCAAATACCCCGATGCTGGGGCGAGAGGTTCGCGGAGCAGCCATCCTCACCATCGTCGAAGGTCAGGTGGTCTTCCAGCGTTGAGCGATGGCTCGCTATCCGTGGTCGTGAAGAAGCTTGCGCTCGCTCCCATCTTGGAACGCGCAGATCATCCGACTCGGAGCGGGGAGTGAGACAACCTTGCCGACCCCGAACTTGGGGTGAACGAAGAGGTCTCCGATCGCGTAGGTATGACGCATATTATAAGGCCCGGCGCCCGATTGGGCTTGGGCGATTTCGGTCGCTGTCGGTCCGAGGGCGGTGCGCGGCTTCGAGGCGGGCTTGCGTGTCGAGCTTCGACGCTTGGGCGCGGCTTTGGGTTTCGGAGCCGGACGTGACTGCGCCTTGGCCAATCCTCCAACTCGTTCGCGCGCGCGCCGGAAGATCGGTCCTGCGGCTTCACAAACGAAGACCTCTTCTACGCCGGGGGCCACGCCACGCTCGGCGCACTGGTCGTGGTATTCCTGTGCGGCGCGAACGACGATGGCGAGCCGTTCATCGCGTGGGATCTCTCCGGGCCCCGCACCGAGGGCCGAAAATCCGACTTTCTCAACGCTTCGCTCTGCAGCGAACGAGAGCGCTTGGAGGACGCCATCTCGGATCTTCGCTGCGCTTGGCGCTGCGCTCTGAATGAGGTCGTCGTCCGGCTCACGAGTGCCCAACCAAGCGAGGAAGTTGCAGTGCAGACGCCCCGGATGGATGCGGATGATCTGACCGATCTCAAGCTGACGGCCATCGACCTTTCGAAGCTCGGAATCAAGTGCCCGCTGCAGCCCAGGTCCGTAGTGCTCCGAGAGGTCTCGATCGAGACCTGGACCCGGGCGAAGCTGCATGTCGACGGGACCGTCGTAGACGATGCATCCAACACGCTGTTTGGAAGGAAGGGAATAGATCGATTGGTTGACTAAGGTCACTTCCATGAGGCCGGTGCCCTAACAGACAGACGCGTGTGCGACTAGGTGATTTTGCAAGGTTTTGAACTCAGCTTCGTGAGAGCTGCTGCGCGAGATACTTTGTTGCGCGAAACCCGAAGAAGATTCGTCTCGCGGGGAAAGGTGAATCGCCGCTCCAATGAAAAAGCGCCTCCTCATGGAGACGCTCTCTCGAAAGGCGACACAGTCTCTACGGAACGCAGAGATGAGAGGGAGTGGAAGCCTCTGTGACCGTATAGTCGGTGGCCGTGGTGCCGGAGGTGCTGGGCTCGCGGGCGATGGCGCCCATCGTCAGCGCCGCTGCACATGCGCCCGACCACTTGCCGATGGCCTGCGCCTGCGTGAGGCGTGAGCCGTGCGGGTTCGTGCCCCAGCACACGAAGTCGAGGATTGCAGTATCGTCTGCGAACGAAGAGTTGGCGTAAAGGATGACCTCACCGCCAGCGTCCACATCGGTGAACGCCGCGGGCCATCCGACCACCGCGTAACCGCCAGCAGGAACCGTGATGCCGGCTCCGACCGAGGAGAGCGCCGCGTAGGTGAAGGGCGAGCAGAGCTGCATGGTGCTGTCGTCGAGATTGATCGGTGCGGCGGTCGTGTTGAAGACCTCAATGTAGTCGCCCGGGTTGATCTCACTGATGACGATGGATGGGAGCCCCACGGCACCTCCGGCGCCGCTGCCATCGTCTACCGGAGCGAGCGCAGGGATAGCAACGCCTCCGCCGCATGTCCCGGTGCCGCACATCTGGTTGGCCGTGCACGGATCGGAGTTGCAGGCGAGACCATCGGGGAGATCTTCTGCCGAACAGCTCCCGTCGCCAGCGTCGCAGACGCCGACGGTGCAAGCTCCGTCGAAGGCCGAACAATCCACCGCGCTACCGCCTCCGCACGTTCCGCCCGAGCAGGTTTGGCCGTCCAGACACATATCCGAATCGCATGCGGTTCCATCGGCGCTCGGGGCAGCCATGCAGCTTCCATCTGCCGGGTTGCAGGTTCCAACCGTGCACACGCCGTCCATTGCGGAGCAATCCACCGCGCTCCCGCCACCGCACGCGCCGCCCGTGCAGGTTTGACCCGTTGAGCACATGTCGGTATCGCACGCCGTACCATCTGCGATGGGCATCGCCATACAGCTTCCATCCGCGGGGTTACACGTGCCGGTCGCGCAAGCGCTGTCCATCGCGGAGCAATCCACGGCGCTGCCGCCGCCGCAGACGCCTGCGGTGCAGGTCTGTCCACCAATGCACATATCCGAATCGCACGCGACGCCATCGGCGCGGTTTTCCGCCATGCACGTTCCGTCTGCCGGGTTGCACAGGCCGAAGGTGCAAACCGAATCGAGTCCGGAGCAATCGACGCCGCTGCATAGATCGGCATC
>JAHDCI010000072.1:20515-22791 GCA_020629955.1 Myxococcota bacterium
AGGTGCAAACCGAATCGAGTCCGGAGCAATCGACGCCGCTGCATAGATCGGCATCGACGGGCGCGTCAACGGGCGCATCGACGGGCGCGTCAACGGGCGCATCGACGGGAGCGTCAACCGGCGCATCGACGGGAGCGTCGACTGGCGCATCGACGGGCGCATCGACGGGCGCGTCAACGGGCGCATCGACGGGAGCGTCAACCGGCGCGTCGGTCGGAGCATCCTCTGAAACGTCGATCGAAGCATCCTCAACATCACCGTCCTCGACGTCACCATCATTGGCGGCATCCGTTCCGGCATCCGCTCCGATATTGTCGCGGTCGAAATCGACCACGAGCTGACAACCGGCGGAGGTCAGCGAGAAAGAGGCGAGAAGAACGAGAAGAAAGGTTCGAAGCGCGGTCATGATTGGGCCAACGGTATCAGGAAATGAGGGTCTGCGCTCTTTGGCGTGGAGGAAGCGTGGTGGGTCACGAACATTGGATGCGGGATCGGTTTGCCAAAAAGTTCTAAATGATTGATTTTTATCGGCTATCTTAGCCTGCCGCGCTCGCCGCGGGAAGGCGGCTCAGAAACGCGCTTGCGAACGCCTCCGGGTGCTCACGATGCATGAAGTGTCCGCCCGGCACTTCGACGACCTCGTATTCGCTTCGAAAGAATCTGCGCGCGGCCTCGAAGTGCTGGGGCCTCACACTCGGATCATCTCTGCCCGCGAATGAAACCGTGGGCACCTCAATGGGCCCATAGCCGCCCGGTTTCAGTGCTCGGTAGTATCCGAGCGCCGCGTTGCACGAGCCCTCCGCGCGAAGCGTCTTTTTGATCGACTCAAGCTCCTGCTCGGAGATCTTCCAGTCAGGGGACCACCGCTGAATGATGGGTTTCAGTGCCGCAAAATCGTTCGCAGCAAAACGTGCGACGGCGCCTGGCAGTTTAAAGGCGAAGAAGTGCCGAACCGCGTAGAGCATCGCGGGGGTAGGGCGCACCGCGGCGGGATGCGGAATCGCGGTCGTGAAGAGGTGGGATACGAACTCGGGATGAAGCTCGGCGGCCTTGTATCCCGCGGAGGCGCCCCAGTCATTGCCGAGAACGATGCACCGCTTCTTGTCCAGCGCCTCGGCGAGGGCGATGACATCTTCGCCGAGCGTCTTCGCGGTCGTGTCCCTGCCTGGAATCTCCGTTGGTGCGTAGCCGCGCAGGAAGGGCGCGACCGCGTAAAAGCCTTGTTCGGCAACCTTGGGTCGAAGCTCGTCCCAAGAGTGCGCGTTGTCTGGAAAGCCGTGGAGCATCACAACGAGGGGCGCGCCTGGGTCGCCAGAAGCGAGATAGGCCGTGCGCTGCGTACGCGTGTGAATTTGAAGATAGTTCGCCACGCGTCGAGAATAGACCTTGATCAGGGGATCGCCCACGTTGATCCTATGTCGGTGCGAGCGTTCTATGAACCTGGGCTTCGAGAAATCCGTGTCTGAGCTGGAGAAGACGCCCTACGCTCGCTTCCTCAAAAAGCACTTCGCGGACTATCCCGCGCCCCCATTTCTCCCGAAGAAGACCACATCGATCGAGGAGCTGTGCGCGCGGGTGGAGTCGCTTTCAGAACAAGATGTGCAGGTCGCTTTGCTGCCGGCTCGTTATGCTGCGATTCGCGTTCAGGGCGTTGGGGAAAAGCCGGCGGAGGCGATCGTTCAGAGTCTAAAAGAGCTTGGAGGCGGTCTGGCGCTGACGCGCTACGCGCGCCTATCCGACCAAAGGTTCGATCTGGGGCTGACCGTTGTCCATATCAGAAAGCACATGGCTTCTCCCCCCACGACGCTTCCAACGCGCGCGGCGATGTCATGGGTAAAAAAGATTGCCTGCTCCCACTGCGCTCAGCGTCACGCCGCGCTGGTTCCGAAACGCACCCAGCCCGGAATGGAGAGGGTGTCTCGTGAAATCCTCTGTCTCGGATGTGGGCGCATGCCCATCTCACTCGGAACGGGCGCCGAAGGGCGCATTTTCTGGTGGCGTGAACGAGAGATCCCGTGGCGGGTACGCTTTCGTTACCGTTCGCACAATGGTTGAGCGGGAATCGTAGTGCGGGGGATCGCATTGCTGAAAGGGATGAGCTTTCGTCAGGGGCGCCGAGACGAGCTTCGGAGAGCGGACGACATGCCGAGGATATCGAAGGAAGAGCGAGGCTCGCCTCGGCGTTCATGGCGGAAGAGGGCCCTTCTAGCGACTTGAACCTCGCACGAGTGCTGAATCCTCGCTGCTTCCCTTGACGCTTTGCGTTTTGGGGGGAA
>JAHDCI010000318.1 GCA_020629955.1 Myxococcota bacterium
GTCATTTTGTAGAGCAGGCAAAAGGAAAGGTCTTCCGGCACGACGTAGGAATGCTGCGGGAACGAGCAGAGGATCGGCATCAATCGCTGAAGGTCTCTCGCCCTGAAGGTGAGATCCCGGGCGTTCGAATCAGCGAGCCAATAAAGAGAGGTATCCTCCGAGCACAAGGTGCGAACCACCTCGGCTGTAGCCGGCGCCTGCGCGGAGAGAAGCTTCTCGACCTCCTCCGCTTTTAACGATCCACGAGCCTCCTCGACAAAGAAGTCGAAGAGGCGTTCGCAGCGTTCCGCCTCAAGCGAGGAGAGCCCAAAAGGATACTCGGTGCAAAAGCGATCGATGAGATCCTTCGTATGCCCTTCAGAGAGATCGTGAACACACTCGCGGACGCCCCTCTCTTCGAGGAGAGTGAGCATGTCCTCCATCATGCAGTGTATTCTGATGGGCAGGTCCGGCATGGATGGAGACGCGCTATTCGGCCGGTGTGTCCTCGGGAGCAAAGACATCAAGCATGGGGCACGAGGTGATTCCAGCCTCCGTCAGCTGCGCTTGCAGTAGCGCGCGTCGGGTAGCGGTGTCCGCGCGGGCGAGCGCTGCGAAGAGCTCCTCCACTTCCCCATTGCTGATGTTGTCTTCGATATACTCAGCCATGCACCTCGGCCGTTCCCATTCGACGCGCCCCTGACAGTCCGAGTTCACCGGGGCTTGGCAAATCACCTCAAGCGCATCCGCTTTCGACTGACAACCCGAGATGAGCGCGAGTAGCGCTCCTACAATCCAAACTCTCTTCATCATCATCACTCCCTCTCGTCAGCTCGGACGGTACCACCGATGCCGTCCCAAACGAAAAAGCGCCCTCGAAAGGACGCCTTCTCTCAAGCGAAAGAAGCGATCTCAGAGACGCGCTTGCGCGGCCTTGAGCTGCTCGACCTGCGCGGCGAGCCGGGTCTGATCGGCCTTCGCCTTTTCGACCACGTCTTCGGGCGCTCGCGACACGAACTTTTCGTTGCCAAGCTTCTTCACGAGCACGCCAAGTTCCTTCTCGAGCTTCTTGAGGGAGCGTTCGATTCGCTCGCGCTCCTTCTCCTTGTCGATAACGTTCGGGACCGCGGCCTTAAAGGTCTCGTCGCCGAAGACTGCGGCATCTTCGAAGTTCGCGCTGGCGTCCTCCACCTTCGCTTCTTCCGATTCGATGAGCGTGCCGCCGATAAGCTTCTCGATCGGTCCCTGCTCGCGGCGAAGCACCGTCTGAACCGCGTCGTTGCCCGCCCAGTGGACTTCGATCGGGTTCTTCCAAGCGACCTGATGCTCGCCGCGGATCGTTCGCGCTCCGCCGACAATGGCCTTGAGCGTAACGATATCGAGCGACGCCTGATCATCCCGGCGTGCATCGACCGCCGCCGTCGGATAACGGGCGACAATCAGCGAGCGCGGAAGCTCAGAGCGAACGGGATGCAGCCCAAGGTCATCGCTCTTCGGAAGCTGCTGCCAAATCTCCTCCGTAATGAACGGCATCATCGGATGCAGCGCGCGCAACACGGTCTCAAGAACATGCACGAGCGTTGCCCGGGTCTCTTCGGCTGTGTCCCCATCGAGGAGCGGCTTGCTGAGCTCAAGGTACCAATCGCAGAACTCATCCCACACGAAGTGGTAGAGCGCGCCGGAGGCATCATCGAGGCGATAATCTTCGAGCCCGCGCTCGGCGGATTCGAGCGCGCTCGCCATCCGGTCGAGGATCCAGCGATTCGCTAGTGCCTTCGGCTCGGGCGGCTTGCCGGTCGCTTTCGCGTCCGAGCCTTCGAGATTCATCAGCGCAAAACGCGCCGCGTTCCAGAGCTTGTTCGAGAAGTTCCTATAACCTTCGACACGCTTGAGGCTCAGCGCGATGCGGCGCGATTGCGGCGAGTAGCTCAGGAGCGTCATGCGGAGTGCGTCGGTGCCATACTCCGCGAAACCATCCGGATATGTCTTCTTCAGGTACTTCAGGCCCTTGGGCTGCGCGCCGTTGAACTCCGCTTTCTCGATGAGCCCCGAAAGCTCCGCGCCGTTGATGACGTCGAGCGGATCGATAACGTTGCCCTTCACCTTGCTCATCTTCTCGCCGCGCTCGTCCGTGACGAGGCCCGCGAGGAGCACGCGCGAGAAGGGAACTTCGCCCATGAAGTGGATGCCCATCATGATCATGCGGGCGACCCAGAAGAAGAGAATATCGTAGCCCGTCTCCATATCTTGGGTCGGGTAGAAACGCTTCAGGTCCGGCGTCTCGTTCGGCCAGCCAAGCGTCGAAAAAGGCCAGAGCGCGGAGCTGAACCAGGTATCGAGGACGTCCGTATCCTGCTTGATCTCAGAGCTTCCGCAGCCTGCGCAAACGCTCGCATCTTCTCGGCTCACCGTCACGTGCTCACAGGTGTCGCAATGCCATGCCGGAATCGAGTGTCCCCACCAGAGCTGACGGCTGATGCACCAATCCTGGATGTTGCGGAGCCAATGGAAATAGGTCTTCTCCCAGTCTTTCGGGAGGATCTCGATGGTGCCATCTTCTACGGCTTCGATGGCCGGCTTCGCGAGCCCTTCCATCTTCACAAACCACTGCGTCGAGATCATCGGCTCGACGACGGTGCCGCTTCGCTGCGAACGCGGAAGCGTCATCATATGCTTCTTCGAGCCGCGCGCGAGACCGACCTCTTCAAGCTTCGCCTTGATCGCCTTTCGCGCTTCGAAACGCTCGAGCCCTTCAAACTCGCCGCACTCGCCGTTGAGCGTGCCGTCGAGGTTCAGGATATTGAGCTCCTCGAGGCCGTGCCGCTTGCCCGTCGCAAAGTCGTTCGGATCATGCGCCGGGGTCACCTTCACGACGCCGGTGCCAAACTCCATATCGACGAGCTCGGCATCGCAGACAATCGGAAAGCGCCTGTCCAAAAAGGGATGCTGCGCGAACTTGCCGTGAAGGTGGGTATAACGTTCGTCCTCCGGATGAATCGCGAGCGCAGTATCCCCGAGCATGGTCTCGGGACGCGTCGTAGCGACCACGACTTCACCAAGCGAGGCGCCGCTCTCGTCAACGACGGGATACGCAAACTCGAAGAGCTCACCCTCGACGTTCTCTTCGGTATCGACCTCAAGGTCGCTGAGCACCGTCTGCGTCGCGACGTCCCAGTTCACCATGCGCGGGCCGCGGTAGATCAGGCCCTCTTCGTAGAGCCGCACAAAGGCTTCGCGAACGGCAACCGCCAGGTCTTCATCCATCGTGAAATGGGTCTCGGACCAGGCGCAGCTCGCGCCCATCTTGCGGAGCTGCTCGAGGATGCGTCCGCCGGACTTCTCTTTCCACTCCCAGACGCGCTCGATGAACTTCTCTCGGCCAAGATCGTAGCGGGTCTTGCCTTCCTTGCGAAGAATGCGTTCGACGACGACCTGCGTCGCAATGCCCGCGTGATCGAGGCCGGGGATCCAAAGCGTGTTTTTGCCCGTCATCCGGTGGTAACGAATGAGCACGTCCTCGAAGGTCGTGCGGCAGGCATGGCCCATATGGAGCGTGCCCGTAACATTCGGGGGCGGAATCGCGATCGTATAGGTCTCGCGCTCGTCGCCCTCTACTTTGGAAGCCTCAAAAAACCCGTTCTCTTCCCAGAACTGGTACCAGCGGTTTTCGACTTCACTCGGTGCGTATGCCTTCGAAAGCTCTTCGGTCATCGAACAGGTATTCGCCCGATAAAGCGTCCCGTCAAGAGCGGGGATCAAGTTGATCG
>JAHDCI010000073.1 GCA_020629955.1 Myxococcota bacterium
TGGCGCAGCGGATCATCGCCGCGGCGATCAAGAACAAGGGAAAGCGTTTCATCCGGCGACGCTACGGCTTCGCCTCGCAATGAGCCATTTTCATTCTTGCAAGTGCGAATCGCAGGGGCCGTGATCGGTGTTCACGCGTTTTCCGATCCGTTTCACGTCGTCTTTTTCGGCATGACTGACGCATCGGTGTGAATTGCATTCGCGTTTTGGTCGAGCACGCAGATGAGTTCGCTTTTCGTTGCCTCTGGTTCCTCGCCGAAGGCGCGAAGGAGGCTGGCCTCGGCGCAGCGAAAAGACTAGAGTCCGCCACATGTTTCACCGAGTTTTTATCGCCAATCGGGGCGAAGTGGCAGCCCGGGTCGCACGGACCTGCGTGCGCCTTGGCATCACCCCGGTTTTTGGTGTGAGCGAGGCAGATGCCGACGCTCCCTATTGCCGTGATCACGAGCGTGTGGTCCTCGGACCGGGCCGCGCCGCGGAGAGTTATCTCGATATTGAGCGCGTGATCCAAGCGGCTGTTCAGTCGCAATGTTCGGCGCTTCATCCTGGGTGGGGCTTTCTCTCGGAGAACGCGGTTTTCGCGCGGATGTGCGAAGCCTATGGGATTACGTTCCTCGGCCCGGCGGCTCACGTAATGGCGCTAATGGGCCAGAAGAATCCGGCGAAGAAGGCGATGCGCGAAGCTGGCCTCACGCTCATTCCAGGCAGCGATGGTGTTCTTGAGTCGGCCGAGGCTGCGCTCGAGACGGCCAAGCGGATCGGCTTCCCGGTGCTTGTCAAAGCCGAAAATGGTGGCGGCGGTCGCGGCATGCGAATCGCGCGAAGCGAGGATGAAGTCGAGCGTGCGTACAACGAGTCCAAGGCGGAGTCGATGGCCTGCTTCGCGGACGATCGCGTCTACATGGAGAAGCTCATCGAGCGAGGGCGCCACGTCGAGATTCAGCTCCTTGGCGATAAGTACGGCAACGCGGTGCACCTCGGGATCCGAGACTGCACCGTGCAGCGAAACCATCAGAAGCTCATCGAAGAATCACCCGCTCCGACCTTGAGCGCAGAAGAGCGTGAGCGAACGCTTGATGCCGCCGTTCGGGCGGTGGGTGCGATCGGTTACGCGGGGGCAGGAACGATGGAGTTCCTGCTCGGTGACGATGGCGTCATGCGCTTTATGGAGATGAACACACGCCTCCAGGTGGAGCATTGCGTCTCGGAAGAGCGCACCGGCATCGACCTCGTTGAGCAGCAGCTTCGCGTTGGTGCAGGACAGGCGCTCTCGATTACGCAGGAAGACATCAAGCTCGATGGCCATGCGATCGAGTGCCGAATCAATGCCGAAGACCCAAGCGATAATTTCCGCCCCGCACCTGGCGTGCTCGAGGTTTGGAAAGCTCCGAGCGGCGAAGGCATTCGGGTCGATACACACGTCGAGCAGGGATACGAAGTTCCGCCGCACTACGACAGCCTGATCTGCAAGGTCATTGCGAGCGGCGATACCCGCGAGCAAGCGATTGAACGCATGATCAAAGCGCTCGGCGAGATGCAATGCGAAGGCGTCCCAACGACGGCCGGCATGCATATCGAGATTCTCAAGAGCGCCGATTTTAAGAGCAGCAACTACAACACCAGCGCGATCCCTGGATGGCCTGCGAAAGAGGGAGGTCAGGCGTGACCCATATTCCGGTTCGTCCGATTGGACAGGTACGTGAGCTCGCCCTCGACACGACGACGTTTAACGAACGGCGCGAGGCGCTCGCCGAGTTCGAAGGCAAGGTCGCCGAGAAGCGCGCCGAGGTCGAGCAAGGCTGGGGACAGAAATACATCGACCGCGTGCACGCGAAGGGCAAGATGACCGCGCGCGAGCGAATCGATGCACTCAAAGATCCGGGAACGCGGACCTTTGAGTTCGGCGCGTTCGTGAATGCGAGTGAGCAGTTCGGAAAGCTCAAGAGCCCCGGTGCTGGCGTGGTGACAGCGCTTGTGAAGGTCGAGGGACGCTTCTGCATCGTGATCGCGAACGACAATACGGTGGCCAGCGGCGCTTGGTGGCCGCGAACGCCGGAGAAGATTCAGCGCGCGCAGGAGGTTGGACTTCGTCTTCGCTTGCCGACGATTTACCTCGTCGACTGTTCCGGGCTTTTCCTGCCCGAGCAGAGCAAGAGCTTCAGCGGCGCGCGTGGCGCCGGGCATATCTTTAAGAAGAACAGCCTGCTTAGCGACGCGGGCGTGCCTCAGATTGCCGGCGTCTTCGGAGATTGCATCGCGGGCGGCGGCTATATGCCGATCATCAGCGATCGCGTTTATATGACCGAGCAGGCCTACATGGTCATCGCCGGCGCCGCGCTCATCAAGGGCGCGAAGAGCCAGCAGCTGACCTCGCTCGGCATCGGCGGCCCAGAGGTTCACGTTCATGCATCGGGCTGCGCGGATATCCGCGTACCGGACGATGCGACGTTGCTCTCCTGCATCCGGCGAGACATCGCGCAGATGCCATCCTCCGCTGCGCCCTTCCGCCGTGAAGGCGTCGGACCGATGGACCCGGCGTATCCGGCACGCGAGCTCGCGGGGCTGATCCCCGTGGACCATCGCGAAACCTACGACGCCGAGGAAGTCCTCGCGCGCCTCTGCGATCAATCGCTCTTTTGGGAAGTCTTGCCCGATACCGGCAAGGAGATGATCTGCGGGGTGGGTCGCGTCGGCGGACTCTACGCGGGCTTCATCATCAACCGGCAGGGCTTGCTCGATGACCCTCAGGATCAAGACGCGTACCGCCCCGGTGGTTCGCTCTACCGCGAAGGCATCGCGAAGATTTCGGCGTTCAGCCGAGCCTGCAACGCGGACGGGATTCCGATCCTCTGGCTTCAAGATATCAGCGGCTTTGATATCGGCGCGCAGGCAGAACGACAGGGCTTGCTCGCTTATGGTTCGAGCTTGATCTACTCGAATAGCACCAACGACACGCCAATGTTCACGGTGCTGCTTCGCAAGTGTTCGGGCGCTGGTTATTACGCGATGGCAGGTTCTCCCTACGACCCGGTCCTTCAGCTCTCGACCTCGATTTCGAGGCTCTCGGTCATGGAAGGGCGCACGCTCGCGATCGCGACCTACAACACCAAGCTCGATGACAACTTTGAGATTGCGAGCGATGACCCAGAAGAGCGCCGCGAAATCGAAGAAGGCATGAAGAAGGTCCAGGCTCGAATTGAGTCCGATATGGATCCCTTCGTGGCTGCGAATCAGCTCGATACCGACGAGATTATTCGTCTCGACGAGCTCCGAGACTGGCTCTGCGCGCTTGTCGAATCGAGTTACCAATCGACTGGATACCGCCGCGTCAAGAACCCGCGGATTTGGTCGCTCCACGACCTAGCGACGATTGCGAGGCCCGCCCGATGAAGAAGACAAACGAACTTACGGCTCGCCTCGTTCGCAAGGGCGAAGAACTTTGGCTGCTCTCTCCGAGCGTTGGTGCTTGGCGCGGTGCTCCCACAGAAGGGGCGCTTCTCTCCCCGGGCGAATCGCTTGGTTTGCTCGAGACCCTCGGTGTTTCCCGCCGCTTGCTCGTACCTGCGGGTGCGCATGGACGCGTTGTCTTCGTGCACGAGGGACGACGCGAAAGCGCGGTCGATTATGCGACGGTCCTCCTGAAGCTCGACCTCAGCGCTGGAAATTTTGGCGGTGATATCGCGCAGGATGAAGGCCTGAGCGCAGATGGGCTGGCGGTCCGTGCTCCAATGAGCGGGCGCGTTTTCATCAAGCCCGCCCCCGACAAGCCCGCGTTCGTCAGCGAGGGCGATACCGTGACCAAGGGCGCCCCGGTGTGTCTGATTGAAGTCATGAAGACCTTCTCCCGGGTTCCCTACGATGGGCCCGGGCTTCCGGCCGAGGGCAAGATCAAGCGCGTCCTGATCGAAGACGGCCAAGACGTGAGCAAGGGCGACCCGCTCTTCGAAATCGAGTGAACGATACGAAGCGAGAGTGGCTGGCAACGCGGCCTCGTCCATTGAAGCCGGTCGCTCGGGAAGGATTCGATGCCGGGCCGCTGCTTGTCGACATCGTCCGAAGCTCTGGCGCGTTTGTGGCGGGTGTCGATGGGCGATGTTTCTTCGACGCTCGGCTTGAGGCGCCCGCGCTCGGCTATTGTGCGCCCCAGATTGCTGCGGCTCTTGTCGAAGGACGCTTTCCTTTCGAAGAACGCGGCACTCAGCTTCTTTCGGCCAACCTTCAGAAAACCATCCAAGAGCAGGTGGCGTCCGATTGGGGGTGGACCAATGCACGCGTTTCCTTTGGTGCCTCGATTCGGAATCTCCTCGAAGAGGATGACGTTGGTGCCGACGCTCTTGTGATTGGCGGACATGCGTGGGGGATTCTTCCGAAGCTCCCCCTCGGGCCAGAGCCTGCCGCCGATGAGGTTGTCTTTCAGGGGAGGGCGCCGCTCGCTATTCGGATTTCGAAAGAAGGAATCCCGGCGCCCACCTACGCATTGCCCCATCGCCTCTCGCTCTCGCTTGCGTTGATGGAACTTGCTGCCCTTCGCAGCGTGGATCCAGACGAAGAGGAGCGCCTTCTCGCCATTCAATCGCTGGCCTCTGCGATCAACGCGGACGAGCGTTTCGAGCTTCGGTTCGAAGGGTATCGCGGCGAACTTCGCTCCTCCGAGCACGACTCGCTCTCGCTCCTAAACCTTCTCTTTCTCCGCGGAATCTTGGCCGATCTCGCGCAGGATGGAGAGACGCCCGGCGAAGATGACGCCGTCGTGCTGAATCTCTCGAGAGGGTGGCGGGCGCGCGAGATTGAGCAGCTTGGTCTGCGAATCCTTGGGACAGAAGTCGCTTCCTCTGCCCCTGAGTCGAGTGATGTCGTGATTCGCGTCCCGGACCCAAGCGAAGCTGAAGATGTCCTCGATCGTATGATGGATCTTGAGGCGCGCGTTTACGAGCCAGCACGCCGCGACCCGCGGGATAAGCTCGGCTTGGCGCTTCGCGACCCCGACGGAGTTGCGGTGATTGCGGAACATCGGACAGAACCGGAGAACGGTGAGCGGCCTCTTCTCGGCGCCGTGCTGGCGACGCCGCTCCTCAACGTGACCGGTCTTCGAGGTTGCGATGACGATCCGCTGCGTGAGCTCGATGAGAGCATCTACGCCCTCTCAACGACGGTTGCTCCGGAGGGGCGCGGCATGAAGATTGGTCGCCGGATGAAGGCCGCCGCGATTCAAGCTGCAGAGGCGATGCAGAAGCCAGATGGTTCGCCGCGCTATCACTTCTTCGTCGGCCGGATGCGCGTCGGCGCGACGGGACCCATGCGGCATAT
The DNA here is from genome assembly GCA_020629955.1 of Myxococcota bacterium. Taxonomy (GTDB): domain Bacteria; phylum Myxococcota_A; class Polyangia; order Polyangiales; family Houyiibacteriaceae; genus JAHDCI01. The sequence goes on from JAHDCI010000073.1 coordinate 5,308, forward strand.
CAACCGTTCGCTTGGCGCAGAAGAGATCATGCGCTTTGAAGGCGAGTACGGCGGAGACGCCGCTGCGGTCTACTATCGCCAGCCGCTTCGAGGATACGTGCCTCGGGGCAAGCATGGCATTCGCCGAGAGCTGCCTGCGCTCGATTGCGAGTGGCCGACCCAAGCGCCGCCATCGCCCTTTGTAGAGCGGGTCGAGAGCGGTGAGTTCGCAAGCTCCGTGCTCCACGGCAGCACGCCGAGTTATGAGATGACGCTGGAGCTGAGAAGGCTCCTCGAGCTCTTTCCTCGCTTTTCGGAGGTCGTCGCGTTTGCGTCTGTCGAAGACGCGCTACTCGCTGCCGAGTTGTCGTTGACCGCCACAGAGGACGACGTCGAATATGCCCTGGAGATGGATTTTCTCCGCGCTGGTGGCACATCGTTTCGTGACGAGCAGGCGCTCGACGGGGTGATTTTTCCTGCCGGCAATCAAGTTGCGTTCTTCCTCTCGCGTGGCCCCATCGAGTGGGATTCCCGCATACGTATGGCGCCGGCCTATGCCGTGCTTGAAGGTGTCGCATCGGTCTTCGCGGCGAGAGCTCTTGAGCCGCGGACGGTGCCGCTCGCCGACTGGGTCGAGGCCGCTGGATTCCGCGTTGAGGACGGCGAGGTTCTTCTCGACGATGGCGACCTTGAGCGTCTCCAGGAGCTGACGCGAGCCGCTGGATTTTCGCTTCAGGCTCCGGGCTGTTCCGAGACCGTTCCCTTGCTTCCTCCGCTGGATCTCACTTCAGAGCAACTGAGCGCGCTAACGCGCTAGAACTTCATCACCATGACGCATCCGTTTTTCTTCACCTGGTCTGCCCAACAAAACGCCAAACCGCTGACTCTTCTCGGCGGCGAGGGCGCGCACTTCGATACGGATGAAGGTCGCTTCCTCGACCTCGGCTCGCTCGTCTATCAGGCGAACCTGGGGCATGGGCATCCGAAGATGATCCAGGCGCTCCAAGACCAGGTGGCGTCCCTTTCGCTGACGATGCCAAGCGCACTTTATCCGGCAAAGACCGAAGCCGCGGAAGCGCTTCTGCAAAAGGCGCCGGAGGGCTTTTCGAAAGTCTTCTTTTGCCTTGGCGGGGCCGAGGCGAACGAGAACGCGCTGAAGATCGCGCGGCTGCACACGGGACGATACAAGGCCATCGCGCGCTATCGCTCCTACCACGGCGCCACGATGGGCGCGGTGAGCCTTACCGGCGATTGGCGGCGTACTGCCGTTGAGCCTGGGATCCCGGGAGTCATCCACGTTCTCGATCTCGACCGCGGTGCGCCGACGCAGATCCCGCGCACGCTCGAACTCGAAGAGAACGTCGCGGCGGTATTCCTAGAGCCCATCGTTGGTGCGAACGGCGTGCTCATCCCGCCGCCAGGCTACTTCCAAGAGATTCGCGAAGCTTGCGACCGCGCGGGAGCGCTGCTCGTGGTTGACGAAGTACTGACGGGCTTCGGACGAACGGGGAAGTTCTTCGCGCACGAGCACGAAGGCATCACGCCGGACATCATCACTTGCGGCAAGGGGCTCACGGGAGGCTACGGCGTGCTTGGGGCCGTCCTTGTGCACGAGCGTATCGCGCAGACGTTCGAAGAGACGGTGCTCGCCTGCGGGCTCACGCAATACGCCCACCCGCTCGGCGTCGCCTCGGCCCACGCGGCCATTCAGGTCTACGATGAAGAGAACTTGGTGGAGAAAGCAGCGGCGCTCGAAGCGCCATTCCTCGCCGGGCTCCAAGCTCTCGCCGATGAGTTTGAGTTCGCCCGCGACCCGCGCGGCCGCGGGCTCCTCGGCGCCGTCGACCTTCACCTTTCGGAAGAAGGTCTCGCCAAGTTCAAGTCCGCTCTCCGCGCTGCCCGAATTCATGCCTTCGTGAAGGGGCGAAAGCAGCTCCGGGAAGACAACGGCGCCCTCGTGCTCGCGCCCCCGCTCTGCATTTCGGAGGAAGAGCTAAGTGATGGGTTTACGCGAATCTCTCAGGCCCTTCGAACGGTCTGAGCGGCAGGTCCCTAATTTAGAAGAAATCCGACGAGTAGGCCGAGAAGGAGCAATGCAGGTAGTGCATTCAGAAACCAGAACGTGGGCTTGCTGACGCTCTTTTGAATCGCCTTTGTCGCTCGTGCCGAGACGAAGGGGAAATCGACAATTCCAGGGCCCAACCAGCCAGTGCAAATGGTGAGCAGATAGTACGGAATCCCGTGAATACGGTTGTGGGCCGCGCAGTGGATTCGTGGTTTTCTCGGTGAGATGGAGGAATACACGAGGATGCTGAACATCGCGGCGTATTCAACGAAGGTTCCATCGCTATCACATGCCTCGCAGCGCAGCCCGCGATGAGGCGGCGTGCGCTGAGGAAGATCTTCGTGATCCTGAAGGTCAAATCGTTCACACAATGCGTGAAAATCAGCGTTCTCTATCCGCTCTTCAAGAAAATCTGAAAACTCGACGAGCGGTTTTTTCAGGTAGGCTCCGAGAGCGTCGCGTGCCGCGAAAAACCGTTCGTACATTTCTCCAGTGTACGCGTTTCGCCACTTTAGATGAGCAAAGTGCCGGGTATTCTTCTCTTTCAGTTCGATGCCTGTGATGTATGCGTATGGAATCGATTCTGTTTCTGCGATCCACAGATAGTCGTCGACCGCCACGACGTTTGGAAACACTAGGTTCTGTTTCGGATCCCGCTGAACACCTCCACTATCTGTCAGAACAAAACGCGCGTTGAACTTTGAAGTTGTGGGTTCCGCTAACGTTAAGAGATTCATTCGAATCAGAAGTTAGACGAGATGTTTGAGTGATAGCAAGTCGAGAGACTTTGTGAGCATCCCGATAAGCGGCCGTTCGCGTGTTCGAAAGGGAACGTTCCGCGACTCTCATTCGGGAAATTGTTCAACTCGAGTTTGCTTTGAAGCCATTCATATTGCTTGAAGCTGTTCCCATCGCCGCTTATCGTCTGACCATGTCCGGTGTGTTACGCGGTCGCTGGTTGTTTGTATGGCTGATTTTGCTTTCAGCCTCCACTGGGTGTTACGGACGTCAATATCGTGGGTCACGGGATCTACGCTTCGTTCCAGAAACAGGGCAGACAGAGGCGGTTCTACGAGTCCCATTAACAGGCTCTTTTTCGACGACATCGCGCGTAACGATGGAGATTGGCACCGTCCATAACGGCCCTGGCGGACGACTGGTTTTGCGAATACTACGCTTTGAAGGTTGCTCGACGCCTCCTCAGATCTTCTCGGGAGGACGTTGGCATGCCTTTGCGACCGGCCGGCGTCTTCGTGATGGCTACGAGATTCCGCTCACCGAGGCGGAGTTTCAGATTCTTTTGACCGAGGACGACCTTCGCTTCGGAGTCTGTGGATATTCGTACTCGCTTCACGAGAACTCCGAAAACGCGCGGGAACGTTTCCTGCGAGACACACGAGCTCGAGTTGCCCCCGACACCACGCCTGTTCGAATTCGCGGCGAAGCAACGACGTATTACGATGAGTGACCTGGCCTAGAGCACCAAACAAAAACGCCTCGTCGTGGGACGAGGCGTTTTGCTTTTTGAAGCAGCAGGGCTTTAACTCAGTCGACCGTCCAGGTGTGACCGGAGCGGAGGAGGGCGTTCATATCGCCTTCGCCGAGTTTGTCCTTGGCCATCTGAAGCTGCTGCCGAACGGCGGCGTCGTAGACCGGGGCGCTGGTGTTGCGGAAGAGGATGCCGAGCGCTTTGATCTCGGGGAGATCGGAGATCATCCACGCGAGGTTTCGGTTGGTTTCGTCGTGAAGGAGAAGGTCTTCGGTGGAGACGCCTTCTTCCATCTTGACGACTTCGACGCGGAGCTCGTTCTTGTTGAGGCGAACGCCGTAGGTCCCGTCCAATGTCACGAGCGGCTTGCCGTGCTCGACCCAGAGCTGCCGCTGCTTGCCGGCCTTGCGGTCGGTGATGAGCTCGAAGACGCCGTCGTTAAAGACGGGGCAGTTCTGAAGGACTTCCACAAAGCCCGTGCCTTCGAAGTCACGCGCGGCGCGGAGAAGGATCGGGAGGTTGCGGGTGACGTCGAAGCTGCGGCCAACAAACTGGGCGTTGGCGCCAAGCGCGACGCGCACGGGCACGACGGGCTGGTCGACGGATCCATACGGGGAGCTCGGCGAAACCTGACCGACGTCGGAGGTCGGGGAGTACTGCCCCTTCGTGAGCCCGTAGATCTGGTTGTTGAACAGAATGATCTGCAGGTTCACGTTGCGGCGAAGCACGTGCACAAGGTGGTTTCCGCCGATGGAGAGCGAGTCGCCGTCACCCGTGATGACCCAAACGTCGAGGTCAGGGCGGGCGAGCTTTAGTCCCGTCGCGAACGCCGGCGCACGACCGTGGATGGTGTGCATACCGTAGGTGTTCATGTAGTAGGGGAAGCGGCTCGAGCAGCCGATGCCGCTGATGAACACGGTATTCTCGGGCTTCGCGCTGATGTCGACGAGGGTCTTCTGCACGCCCGCGAGGATCGCGTAGTCACCGCAGCCCGGACACCAACGAACCTCTTGATCGGAGGCGAAGTCTTTCTTGGTCAGTTTCGGGTTCTCAGTCACGATGCGTTCTCCATGCGGCGGGCGACCTCGTCGGTCAGCTCTGCGATTCGGAAGGGCTGGCCAGCGACCTTCGCGTAGGACTCAGCGTTCACGCCGAGCTCTGCGCGAAGCAGGGCCGCGAGTTGGCCATTGTTCATCTCCGGCACGATGATGCGGCCGAAGCTTGAGAGCAGCTCCTTGAGGCCACGGGGGAGCGGCCAGATGCTGTGAATATGAATGTGGGCGACGTTCTTGCCCTGTTCGCGGAGGCGTTCGCACGACTGCCGAATGGCGCCGTAAGTGGAGCCCCAGCCGACGAGCACGAGGTCCGCTCCGGCTTCACCCGAATCGAGCGTTGCCTCTGGCAGAATCTGCGCAATGCGCTGAATCTTTTCCGCGCGAAGCTCGGTCATCGCGTGATGGTTGTCGGGGTCGTAGGAGATATTGCCGGAATCCTGTCCCTTTTCCAGGCCGCCGAGGCGATGCTGGAGACCGGGCGTTCCGGGAATCGGCCAGACGCGGGCGAGCGTCTCTTCGTCGCGAAGGTAGGGGTGGAAACCTTCGGCTTCACCTTCGTAGAAGGAGACCGGGAAATCGTCGATCTGTCCGAGGTCCGGAATCGGCCACGGCTCGGCGCCGTTCGCGAGGTAACCGTCGGAGAGGAGCATGACGGGCGTCATGAACTTCGTCGCGATCTTCACCGCTTCGATGGCGCGGAAGAAGCAGTCGCCGGGCGTCGAGGCCGCAAGCACACAGAGCGGCGCGTCGCCGTTACGACCCCAGACCGCCTGGAAGAGGTCGCTCTGCTCCGTCTTGGTCGGGAGACCGGTCGAGGGACCGCCGCGCTGAACATCGACGATGATGAGCGGAAGCTCGGTCGAAATCGCGAGACCGATAGCCTCAGCTTTGAGTGCGACGCCGGGGCCACTCGTGCCGGTCACGCCAAGGGAGCCGCCAAAGCTCGCGCCGATGGCGGCGCAGACCGCCGCGATCTCATCTTCCGCCTGGAAGGTCGCAACGCCGAAGTTCTTGAGCTTGGCCAGGTTGTGAAGGAGCGAGCTCGCCGGCGTAATCGGGTAAGAGCCGTAGAAGAGAGGAATGTTCGCCAGCTTCGCGCCGTGCGTCAGGCCCCACGCGAGGGCGAGGTTGCCGTCGATGTTGCGGTATTCGCCGGCTTCAAGCGTCGCCTTCGGAACGTTGTACGCGCCGATGCCGCTCGGGAGCTCTGCGGTTTCGCCGTAGATGTGTCCGGCGTTGAGCGCAGCGATATTCGCTTCGGCGACCTTCGGCTTCTTCGCGAACTTTTCGCGGAGCCAGGCCACGGTCGACTGCCGATCGCGACCAAAAAGCCAGAACATCAGACCGAGCGTCCACATGTTCTTGCAGCGCCCCGCGGCCTTCGCGCCGAGGTCGAACTCTTTCACGGCCTCGAGCGTCATCTTCGAGATGTCGAGGTCGAGTACGCGGAACGGGTCAAGCGTATTGTCGTCGAGCGGGTTTTCCTCGTATCCCGCCTTCTTCAGGTTTGACTTGGTGAACGCGCCGCGGTTCACAACGACGAGGCCTCCGCGATTGAGCATCGGAAGGTTCACTTTGAGCGCGGCCGGGTTCATCGCGACGAGCACGTCCGGAGCGTCACCAGGCGTGAGAATGTCGTGGTCCGCGAAGTGAATCTGAAAACCGCTGACTCCGTAGAGCGTTCCGGCCGGGGCCCGAATCTCCGCCGGGAAATCCGGGAAGGTCGCGAGGTCATTGCCCATTAGCGCCGTAGCGGACGTGAACTGCGAACCCGTAAGCTGCATTCCATCACCGGAATCACCGGCAAAACGGATGACGACCGAATCCAGGTCTTCTCGCGTAGTCTCTTGCATTGCGGGCATATACGGGGGGGAAGGCGCCAGAGCCACGTGAAATTGGCGTTCCGGCGGGTGAGGGTGTGAGAGGTATCTCGGAGGGGGTGAACCGAAAATCTATATCTTTTGAATCGGAAAACTAGGTTGTTTTTGCATCGGGGTGGGGCGGGAAGTCACTATTGGTATATTTTAAAAGGGTAAAGTCGGCGGTTTTCGGTTCCTGAATGACGCGATAATCTCCCTCAAAGAGCTCTAATCGGAAATCCGCGCGGTCAAATGCCTGCTAATGCCTATCTCTTGAGTCGGAAATAATTCGATCTCCGGAGCACTCGCACGGCGAGAAAAGCGAGATATGCTCTCGCGGTGAGCGGGTACATCAAGCTCTGCGGCTTTACGCGGCTCGACGACGCATTGTTCGCGGCGGAGCTTGGCGTCGATGCCGTCGGGCTCAATTTTTGGCCTGGCACTCCTCGCTGTGTTTCGGCGGCCGTGGCGAAAGCGATTGTCGATGGCCTTGCGCGTTCGCCCACGAAGGTGGTGGGGGTGTTTGTCGATGCTCCCAAAGAGGAGCTTCTCGCTGCACAGCGCCACTACCGACTGGACCTCCTGCAGCTGCATGGAAACGAAACTCCCGAGTTATGCGAAGAGGTCGGCGGGATGAAAGCGCTTGGGGTGCGCGAGCGCGACGATCTACAGCGGGCGAGCGATTATCCGGGGAGGCTTCTCCTCGACGCAAAGGTGGAGGGCGCCATGCCAGGCGGGACGGGACGCCTCGCGAACTGGGAACTCATTGCCGAGCTTAGCGCTTCTCGTGAGGTCCTTCTTGCGGGCGGGTTGACCGAACGAAACGTTGCCGAAGCGATTCAACGCGTTTTGCCCTTTGGCGTGGATACGGCGAGCGGCATTGAAGAATGCCCCGGCGTTAAGTCACGCGAACGCATGGAGGCTTTTGTGCGAGAGGCCCGCGAAGCGTTTCGCGCGAGGCAGCGATGAGCCAATCCCGACAAGTCTCAATTCCGACGCGAATCTTCATCGCGTTCGCCGCTGCAACCGTTGTTTTCACGGCGCTCGCCAGTGGCAGTGTTTGGCAGCACCGAAATACGGCACTGAGGCTTCGGACGTTGCACGATGGGTACCTGCCGCTTGCGACGCGTCTCGGAGAGGCGAAAGCGCAGCAGGCGATTTTTCGCCAGCAGCTTGAGCGGGTCGTCAGCGAGCCAACGGCAAACCGCAGTTGGTTTCGCGCGGCACGACAGATCCGGCCCGCGACACGGCGCCGGATTGAACAGCATATGCGGCGCGCGATGCGTATTGGCGCGCGCTACGACCCGGGCGGTCTCGATGCGGCGAACGCAAGCTTTTCTCAGATCGCGACACTCTACGCGGAGAGCGAGCCTGGGTTCGATGCGCTGGTGCTCGCGCTCGCGGGCAGCGACGAAGAAGAGGTTCTCCGGCTTCGTCGAGAGCTTGACGGTAGCGAGGCGGAGATCGCGAGCCTGTACCGCGACGCCTACAATCATGTCGTGGATCGCATCGAAGTCCTCTCCTCCGTCGCCTCCGATCGGGAGCGGCAAGCTTCCATTGTCATGGCGGTGCTCGCGCTTTTAGGCCTCGGCCTCGGTGCGCTCGCGACCTGGTGGTCTCGACGAATCTTGCGACCGCTGCCCATCCTTCAAGAGCGCACGCGCGCCATTGCCGGTGGCGACCTTTCTCGCGGTGCGTTGCAGTTGACCGGAAACAACGAGATCACCGGACTCGCGCGCGACTTCGAGCGAATGGTGGATGCGCTTGCGGCGCGCGATGCGCGGCTGGCAGCGTTGCGGAAGATGCAGGCCCAGATCGTCGAAGATTTGAGCGTCGCGATTCTTGTTTTGGGGGATTCGGGGGAAGCGCTCAGGACCTCGAACCCGAGCGCGGACCTTCTGCTTGAGGAGTGCGGCGGCCTGGCCTCCCTGCGAGAATCCCTGCCGGAGCTTGAAGCTCAGATTCAAGCGGTCTTAGAAAGCGGTGACGCGCTCGAGCTCGAAGCGATTGAGATCGGCGAGCGTAGCTTCGACGCGCGGATTTCGGTCTTCGGAGCGGCGGGCGGCGATGAGGTATTGCTGATCCTCGACGACATCACAGATGCGCTGCAGACCAAGGAGAGACTGATCCGCACAGAGCGCCTCGCCGCGATTGGACGCATGGCGGCGCATGTCACGCACGAGGTGAGAAATCCGCTCTCCAGCATTGGGCTGAACCTCGAAATGCTTGGCGATGAGCTCCCCTCCGAAGGGCCAGCGGGCGAAGAGTCACGTGCGCTTCTCGGAGCGATTCAACGTGAGGTCGACCGGCTTGGTGAAATCACCGAAGAGTACCTCCGCCTGGCCCGTTTGCCGCAGCCCCGTCTTGAACCGGAGGACCTACGTGAGTTCTGCGAGCACTTGCTCGCATTTGTTGGACCCGAGATGTCTCAAGCGGGAGTCGATGTTCGTCTCGAAGTTGAAGGGGAGAGCAAACCGGTGGCGCTCGATGAAGGTCAGCTTCGCCAGGCCTTACTCAACCTTCTCCGCAATGCGCGGGAAGCCATGAATGGAGGCGGCGAAATCGACCTTCAGATTCGGCCCACAGGAGAGTATGTCGAGGTTTCGATTCGGGACCATGGCGTTGGCATTCCGACGGATCGACGCGGCCGAATCTTCGAACTCTTTTTTACAACGAAAGAGCGAGGCTCAGGGCTTGGCCTCCCATTAACGCAACAAATCATCGTTGCGCACGGCGGCACGATTCGCTGCGAGGCCGCAAATCCTGGCACTCGCTTTGTGATTCAGCTTCCGATTTTTCGTGGGAGTGAGGGAGCCGAGGGAGACCTGCAGACCTCCGCGTAGGTTCGGACTATTCGCTTGGAAAGAAAAAATCGCGCGTAGACGGGACGCCAAAATCGGGCCACCGGTGGTCGCCCTCGTGCGTGCAGTAGACGACCGCTTCATCGCATCCGGTGTATTCGACACACCCTTCTGTCGGTGCTTCCGCTGGCTCACACCCGGCGTGGTCCCGGAAGAAATCTCGAAAGCGCTCGCGCCCCTCAGCGAGTTCGCCCTGACCGATGGTGATCCATGCCGCGGGGACATTCGTGCAGGCTTCGGTGTCGAAGTAGATGACGGATCCGCCAGCGGAGAACGCGCGAATATAGTCTCGTCGACAGCCAAGGACACCGGAGAACGAGCCTCCACCCGAGAATCCCATCGAGAGCATTTCGTCGGTGTTGGCGCATGTGCCTGACGCGAGTTCGCTACGGATAGCGTCGAAGTAGAGCAGCTCTTCCTCCATTCGCGGTCCCCAGGTCTCTTCATCCATATCGTAATCGCGCCACCGGTTGTCGATTGCCTCTGCGATGACGAGAATCGCGCGGTCCCCAAGTCCGGCGCGGATGTCTCGATCCCCACCCTCTGAATCCCAATAGTCGGGGTTTCCGCCGTTGCCGTGCAAGGCGAAGATCACGGGGTAGCGCTCACTGCCGTCGTATGCCGAAGGAAGACGAAGAATATAGCGACGTTCTCGTCCTTCGACTGTGAGCGTGTGCTCTCCCTCTTCCAGTGGATCGCTCAGCTCGCACGTGTTCGGGTCAGGGGCATCCGGCGAGGCGTCCGCTCCCGAATCTTCCGCTGCATCCACGGCGGCGTCTTCTCCTGCGTCAGGAAGCGCTCCATCGCTGCTATCGACTTGAGCATCTGCGAGAGAAGCATCGACTCCACCATCGATGGAAGCATCATCGTCACCGCAGGCGACGCAGAGAAGGAGAGCGAAGAAGAGCGAGGTGCGCATCGGAGGAGGGTATCGCGAAGATTCGGCCGCCTGGGAGAATTCGAGTTCGCTTTTTCAGACGGACCGTTGGGGTGGGGAACATCAGAGGTTCCGTCGACCTCTTTATCGGTCAAAAAACACGAACAATTCTGGATGGCGTGAATCCTGCTCTTGGTGGAGGGCATGGGACATCGATCGAAAGCGCTACACCTCCTCTACGTCAGCTGGCTTGCGGGGTGCGCCGCGCACGATGGTCCCGAGGGACAAGGCCCGGCAACTCTCGACTCGCTTTCCGGCGGAGAGAGCTTCTTTCAAGAAGATGCCGCAGGAAACGTCCGCCAGATCGAGACGAATCTTCCCGCGTTCGCAGCGGATCCCATCGAGAATGCGTGGGCGTTTCTCTATGAGTTTGGAGCGATCCTCGATGTTCGAACGGGGTCGCTTGGTGACGCTGAGTATGAAGCCTTTGATGATGGAGAAGGCGTCACGGTGTTTGAAGTCGAAGAGCAGGGGGTGCCAGTGTTTGGGGCGGAGGTTCGCGTCGTCACGGACGGCGACGGGAATATCCGTCAGGCAAGTGCCAACGTTCCGGCAAACGCTCCCGCCAGTATGGAGGTGGTGCTCTCCGAGGACGACGCTCGCGCCCGCGCTCGCGAGCGTACTCCACGAGGTTTCGTGGGCGAGGCTGAGCTGCTCGTGTTCAGCCCAGGGCTATTTGTCGATGAAGCGCTCGATAGCTATCTGGCATATCGCGTTCGTGTCTTTCGCAACGAGGCCAATGGTTCAGCAGATCTCTTCATCGATGCCCAAACCGGCGATGTTCTGCTTTCCATTTCAAGCGTCCGTCACCTGCATCGCAACGTCTATCGCTACCAGGGCCACGAAGCGCCCCGTGACGGCTCCATCGAAGGACTCTTCCAAGCGACAGCGTTGCAGCAGGTGTACAACGAAACCGGGCCAGTCGCTGGGACGACCCCGGGCCGTGAAGCCGAGAACGTCTATCGGGCGCTTGGGCTTGCGAACCAGCGGCTCAGTATTCCGCTCCGAACAAGCCTCTGGGATGGCGGCATCCGCGCGATTGTCGAAGATGCTCGCTATGAGAACAACGCCGTCTATCTCGGCGGGAGTTTGCTCGCTTTCGGGAATCAGATGACCTCGGTCGATATCGTCGTCCACGAACTAACGCATCGGGCGACGCGCCTTGGAGCAGGGCTCGAGTACTTCGCGCAGAGCGGAGCGCTCGATGAATCGATCGCGGATACGTTTGCTGCGATTGTCGAAGGAAACTTCACGTTGGTCTCTTCCGGTCTCGCGTTCCATGGATGCTCTGGACTCGGCGCCACCGTCCTTCGAGATATGCAAGACCCACGTCGTTGCGGACTGCCCCGACATATGGACCAGAGGGAACGGCTCAGGGTTGGACGCTCTTGCACCAGCAGCGCACAGTGTGGTGACGGGGGGTATTGTTGGAGTGGCCGGTGCTACGACGACAGCGGCGCGGTGCATACCAATAGCTCGATCATCAACCACGCAATGTTCCTGCTGATCAACGGTGGTCAACATCAGGACAGCCGCATTCCGGTTCGCCCGCTCGGACGCGAGGCGACACGTGATCTGCTCTTCCGAACGATGGAACGAGATCTCGGCCCTTCGCACAACTTCGCTCGGTTCCGAAACGCGATGGTCGCTCGAGCGCGTCGCGAGCTTCGACCGGCGCAATGCGGCTCGGTCATCAACGCGTTCGCGGCTGTCGGCATCGGGCGGGGCGACTGCAATAATGATTGCATCGAAGATGATGAGAGCACGATCTGCGGCCGGGAGGATCCGTGCGCAGCGCTCGCGACCTGCGGCGATTGCGCTCAGGTGAATGGATGCGGATGGTGCGCGGCATCGGATCGATGCGTCGCCGAAACAGACCGCGGGGCTTGCGAAGGCGGCTTCAACACCAACATCAACTTCTGCCGCGAGTGCGGAGCGGAGAGCTCCTGCGGGCAGTGCACTCGCCACGGCGGATGCACATGGTGCAATGGTAGCTGCGTGAACTCCTCGGACCGCGCTGCCGTCGCGGCCTGTGCGGAGCCTATCGTTGTCCCGAACGCCTGTGGTTATCGCGATTAGGGGCTTGGCCTTCGCGGACCCGCAGCCACGATTCGCATCGGGATTCGAGTGCCTTTAACTCGGCGGCGATCGCATCTGCGAGAGCGCGGGTACGGGCTGGTTGAACGCGGCGACTCGGGTAGACGAGATGCATACTCGTCACCGGGCCGCGATACTCCGGCAGAACGCGAACCAGGTCGCCTCGCTGAAGGTCATCGATCACATCGAGCAAACTCTTTCGCGCGATCCCTCGATCGTCGAGCGCCCATTTTCGGACGAGTAGACCGTTGCCGCAGAGCGTGTTCGATAGTCCTATTTGGTGCTTCTTCTCGGAGCGAGAGACTAGCGTCCAGGAGCGTTCTTCCGCTCCGCGAAGTCGCAAGGTTAGACAGCGATGTTTGCTAAGGTCCCTCGGGCGTCTCGGCGTTCCGCTTTCTGAGAGATACCTCGGAGAGGCGACCAACACGATTGGCGCGCTCGCAAGCCGCCGTGCGCTTAACGAGCTATCGCGGAGTTCTCCGAAACGAATCGCGATATCGATCGCCTCCTGCTGGAGATGAACGATCGAGTCGCTTGCCTCGAGCGTGACGTTCACCAGCGGATGAGCCGAAGCGAACTCGGCCACAAGCGGTGCCAGTACTTGCTCCGACGTATCGGCCGGCGCCGAAACCCGAACGTCACCGCGTAGGTCGCTCTGTTCACTCCGTGCTTCGAGCAAGGTCTCCTGCCAGCGGGCGAGGATCTCCCGGCAGCTTTCGATGATTGTGAGCCCTTCGGATGTGACGCGCATGCTCCGTGTGGTGCGCTCGAAGAGCTTTAGCCCGAGCTCCTTTTCGCTCCGCTGCACGATCGCGCTGACGGAGGCGGGGGTCCGATGAAGTTGTCTTGCGGCCTTCGTCATGGAGTGGGCATCCATTGCTCGTACAAGCACTTCCATATCTTCGAGACGCATTGATTTTCTATGAACTGTTGAAAGTCTTGTCGCAAATCATCGCTTTTCTTCGAAGAAGTGCGGCCCCATTGTTCACGACACGACGGAACCCACCGAACCGAACTCATGATTGAAACGTCCCATCAGCAACCGGCCTCAGCGGAGATGGTGCCCGAGGAACCAGCCTCGACTGCCTCCGCCATCTCCAACGAGCGGCATCGCTTTTCGAGCCATGCCGGATTTCGAACCACGTTTCTGCAGAAGCGGCTCACGATTGGCGTCGTCGTTCCGATCGAGTCGTACCCACGAAACCCGGTGCCGGAGTTACACAATCACCTCGAGCGGGCGATGCTGGTCGAGAAGCTCGGATTCGCCTCGCTTTGGTTACGCGACGTCCCATTCCTTGTGCCGAGCTTTGGGGACGCCGGACAGCTCTTCGATCCGTTTGTCTATCTCGGCGTTCTCTCCGCCACGACACGCCGTATTGCACTCGGCGTAGCCAGCGTCATCTTGCCGATCCGTCATCCGGTGCATGTCGCGAAATCCGCGTTCAGCGTAGACGCGCTCAGCGGCGGCCGGCTTCTCCTCGGGATCGCGTCTGGCGACCGGCCTTCGGAGTACCCAGCGATGGGGCTCGACTTTCAGACTCGTGGCGAGCGCTTTCGTGAGAGCGTTGCTTATCTTCGACAAGCCGAGCATGCATGGCCGCGCCTGGACAATTCGTATGGCCGGCTCCGTGGCGACATGGATCTTCTGCCGAAGCCTGAGTTCGGCGGGATCCCTTTGCTTGTCACGGGGCACAGTCAGCAGAGCCGCGAGTGGATTGCGGAGCATGCAGATGGCTGGATGGTCTATCCCCAGGCTGCGTCCACTCAAGCCGCGATCGTGGAACAAATGCGGGCGCTCTCAAGCGATGTCGACCGACCGGAAGTCCCCATCGCTCAACCCTTGCATATCGACCTTGTCGAAGACGACGACTACCCGCCCAAAATGATTCACCTCGGGATTCGAACCGGATCAAGGGGCTTAGAGAACTACGTCCGTGCTCTCGAGACGGCAGGCGTTCGACACGTGATGTTGAACCTACGCTTCCAGCACGGCGACGTTGAAGAAGTGCTCCGGCGGCTGGCCGGAGATGTGCTGAAGGAATGGATTCCTGAGGGAGACAAGCGATGACAAAAAAGACGATCTTGATTACGGGCGCTACAGATGGAATCGGCAAAGACGCCGCGTTTCGGCTCGCGAAACTTGGACACGAGGTTTTGCCGCACGGTCGAAGCGAGACCAAGCTCAAGAGCCTCTGTGCGGAGCTCGAAGCCATCACCGGAGCGAACGTTTTGTCGTTTCGGGCGGATCTCTCCGAGACAAAAGCGGTGCGGAGTCTGGTCGACGAGGTGAAGGAAAGGGCGCCGAAGCTCGATGTGCTTTTAAACAACGCCGGGGTCTTTGCGACCTCGAAGCCGAAAACGGAAGAGGGGCTTGATGTTCGGTTTGCTGTGAACACGATCGCGCCGTTCATGTTGACCGAGGGGCTCTCCGACCACCTCCATCAAGAAGCGCGCATCGTGAATATCTCCTCGGCGGCGCAAGCGAGAGTTGACCCGAGCGCGCTCTTCGCAGCCCCGCGACTCTCGGACGGCGCGGCGTACGCGCAGTCGAAGCTCGCGCTCATGATGTGGACCAACAGGCTTGCCTCTCTCGAGTCCGGTCAGCGCCTTTACGTTTCAGTGAATCCAGCCTCGATGCTTGGGACGAAGATGGTGAAGGATGCGTTCGGAGTAAATGGAGGCGACATCGGGGTCGGTGGCGACATTCTCTGCCGAGCCGCCGTCAGCGATGAGTTCGCCGGCAAGCAAGGCGCGTATTACGATAACGATGCAAAGGCCTTCGGCCCGCCGCATGAAGATGCGCTCGATACCCAGCGCTGCTCCGAAATCCTCGAGTCGCTTCGTTCAGGGCTGGCGCGGCTCGCTCAATAGCGTTCGAAGACGTAGCTAATACGCAGACCCGCGGTCAGATACACCGGGTCGATTCCGGAACTCAGCGCCAGTGGAAGAACGTAAGCCCGGATATCGATTCCCGCGATCCACTTTCGGCTGATCAGCCAATCGAGGCCAGCGACGATATGCGCCGCGAAGTCAAAACCCGGTTCGCCTTGCCAGAATGAGGTGAGGCCATCGAGTCCCACGCCAACAAAGGGGACCACCTTGAGGATATCAAAGAGGTAGGTCAGCTCCACGCCGGTGACGAGGACGTGGAGCGGCGCTTCGTCCGGATGGATCGCGTAAGCGACCCGTGGTGTCAGTGTCCAAGCGTCGCCGAGGCCGATCCCCAAAGAGAGCCCCATCATCGGTCCTTGAGTTGGCAGGTCTCCGACGAAGGCGCGCGCGTAGGCGAGATCAAGCCCGAGGGTGATCTGATCTTCGTAGGCCTTGGCTTGACTCGGAATTGCGCCCAACGCGGCTCCAAAAAGGACGAGAGCTACGACCCGCACTGCCGCCACGCGGCAAGGTCGTTGTGTTCGTATCGGGAACGATGAACGCTTTGTCTTGCAAAAACAGCGGGTTAGACGTGCGCGGAAAAGCGGGAATGTTCCGCGGGGGCTCACTGTTCGCATGTCGTCTAGGTATCACGCCGAAATGCGAGCTGCACGCGAAACGAGAGAGCTCTTTCTGAGAGCCGTGGAGGATTGAAACCTCAAGAAAAGAAGGAGTCCTCTCCGTTGACTCCCCCTTGGAGCCATGCAACATCGCCCGAACGGGATGCCGCCGAACTGTCGGATTCCGATTCAAAATCAACGGGCTTTTGCCCGAAACAAGCTGGCCTTCGCGACGTCGAGGGGCGGATCGAGACCCTACCAACAAGGATTTAGCTGTGGCTGACGAAGAGACCGAAGGAACCTCGGAAGAGGAACGCGACGAAGAACTCTCTGACGAAGAGACGGAAGCCGAAGAAGCCGAAGAGTCCGAGACGGACGAAGATTCGGACGAGGGCGAAGACGACTCGGACGAGGACGAGGACGACTCGGACTCGGACGACTCGGATGAGGACGAGGACGAGGACGAGGACGACGAGGAGGAAGATCCCTTCGCGCAGGATTCGATGGCGTCCAATGTCGGCAAGACGAAGATTCGCAGCAAGAAGAAGACGGGTCGAAAGAAGCGTGGTGGATCCAGCGCGACCGCCGGCCAGCGTCTCGCAGCCGCGAAGGCTGCCAAAGCCGCGAAGAAGATCGCCGAGCGCGAAGAGCGCAAAGCCGCGGAAGAGGCGGAGCGTGCGTTACTCGAAGGTGACGAAGAACTCGAGACCGACGAGTTCGAAGATGCCGCGATTCAGCAAGCGGAGCAGGCGAGCGCTTGGCTTGCCGGCAATCGGAATCTCATCGTGGGAGGCATCTCCGCGCTCGTTGTGATCGCTGCGGTTGGCTTTGGCATCTCCGAGTACATGAAGAAGAAGAGCGGGGAAGTTTCGATTCATCTTTGGCACGCCACGGACGCGCTCACGTCGCCGATCGTTCCCGAAGGCGAAGAGGTTCCTCCCGGGGTCGATCAGAGCTTCCCGTCCATCGGCGATCGCGCGAACGCAGCGATCGAAGCGCTCGACGAACTTGGCACCGAGGGCGGTGAAGGCCTTCAATCCCACGCAGCCCTGATTCGCGCGAACGCGCTTTATCAGCGCGGTGATGTGAGCGAAGCTCGAGACGCCTACAATCAGGCGCTTCAGGCCTCCAGTGAGGATATTCGCCAGCGTGCGCTGGAAGGACTCGCCTTCACGTACGAAGCGGATGAGAACTGGGCCGAAGCGGGTGCTCGTTTCGATGAGCTCGAGGGCACTGCCGGGGAAATCCTCGGCGACTACCACCAGGCCCGGATCGCGATCGCGCAGGGCGAAGAAGAAACCGCCAAGGAAAAGCTTCAGGCGGTCCTCGCGGCACTCCAAGAAGAGGATGCCCCGCAGATGCGCTTCGTCCAGGACCAGGCTGAACTTCGCTTGATGGCCATTGACTCCACTTTGGTTCAGCGCAACGCCGGACCCGGCAATGGAATGGACCCCGAGCAGATGCGGCGCCTCATCGAGCAGATGCAGCGTCAGCAGCAGCAGCGCGGCGGCTGAACCTCGTGACCCGCTCCTTCCGATTTTCGCTCGCAGC
>JAHDCI010000319.1 GCA_020629955.1 Myxococcota bacterium
TAAACGAACCGGCGGAAGAGTAGGCCTGCCGCGCCGGCAGGGTGAGGAAGGAGAGTCCCATTACCTGCTCGAGGGCAGGCGCGCGATCGAGCTCCATCATCGCGTGCACTTGTTGATGAGGGTCGAGCCCGTCTCGTTCCGGCCACTCGATGGCGACTGCGATGCCTTCGATGAGCCCCGGGTCGGGCATCCATCCGCCGAGCTGCCCGCCGACACGGAAAGGACCATCCGCGGCATTGGAGGCCACGACGTGTACGATCTCGTGCGCGAGCACCCGGTGCGGCCACTCGCCGAGCTGAAGATGCACCTCCGCGCGCCATGGCTTTGCGATGTAGGTTCGACCAGCGCCCATCCATCTCTGTTTTTCGGAAGCGCTGCGATAGAAGTAGGCGTGCACGGGGACATCTTGGGTGACGCCGAGCGCATCCTCCGCACGAAATACCCTGTAGTCACAGTCTTCGACCAACCGGCGCGCCCGCGAAGGGGAAAGCTCGCGAGGCAGATGCACGATGCATCGCTCGCCGCGAAGCGTCCTGCCGAGGGCTTCTTGAATCGACTCCGCGTTGCTGCGGTGTGCGAGGTCCGGTCCGTAGGCTCGGGTTGTCATGGCTGCAGCAATCAACGCCGTGGCGAGCAACGCGAGCGGAAGACTTGGCCGTTGAAGCGGCTCGCCGCCGACGGTACGCAGCGCGACGAGCGCGAGCGCTCCTGCCCAGGCGAGCGTTGCGAGACGAAACGTGAGCAACGGGATCCCGATGTGCACGCCTTCGTCGTAAAGCGTGCCTGGGAACCAACCGGCGAAGTGATCGTAGACGAAGATCGCAGGTGTGCTCCAAAACGAATAGAGACCGAGGAGCGCGCTCACGATCGGGATGAGTGCCGCGAGGGTCACTCCGCGTCGACCGGGGATGAGGTTGCCCGTGAGCGCGCCGGTGCTCGCTGCAAGAAGAAGCCCTGGGCCGCTGCCGAGTGCGACGGTCGATAGCCCGAGCAGCGGCTCACAATTTCGGACCCGCAGCTGGTTCAGCGCGAGGATTCCAACCGGGATGAAGAACGCACGGAGCGCGATGCCGAGCGCACGTTGAAGGCCTTTGATGCCGGAGCGTCCCGAAGAACTCGCCGCGGAAGCGGCCGCGACGACCGGCGAGAGTACCACTCCGAGAACGAGGGAAGATTCCACGCCGTGCACTCCAAGGAGCCGCGAGAAGCTGAGTGCGATGCCGACGATAGTCGCGACCACGATGACGACGCGAACTCCGCGATCGCTTGGCCAAAGCAAGGCTAGGGCCCTCGCTCTTGGACCTTGTTCCTTCGATTGGGTTCCGATCGGCGGCGTGCTCACGGGCGACTCTCACGCGCTGACGCGATGATGTCGGCGACGCGCTTTTCGAGATCCGTGATCTCTTCGTAGCGCAGCTCATTTCGTACGCGCCGAGTGTCGGCGCATACATCGCATGGAAGCTCGCCGAGCAGCCCCGCATCTGGCGGAAGCTCTGCGACCTCTTCCCAGCGCAGCGGGACGCCCATCTTGGAAGCGATGCGCTCGGCCCAGACCTTCATGGAGACGGGGTGTCCTTCTCCGAGATTGTAGGCTCGCGGCATGCCGATTCGCGCCGCAGCGAGCCAGATGCCATGCGCGACATCTTGAACATGCGCGCGCGTTGCAACGAATCCTGCACCCCCGCGGTGCGGGATCGCTTCGTTTTGATCCAGACGATCGACGATCGCGGAGAAACGCCGCTGAGGGTCTCGTGGTCCGTAGACGATCGGAAGCCGAAGCACGGTCAGAGAACGTTCACCTGCTGCATCGCTCAAGATCTCTTCGACCCGGACCTTGGAGTACTCTTCTTCGTCCGGTAGTGGCTCGCCGATTAGACCGCGCCGCGGGTAGAGCGGCGCTCGCGTAGAATCTTCATCGATCAGTGGCTCAGCAAAGAGCAACGGATGTCCGTTCAGATGGGCGAATTGCGCGTAGGAATCTTGGCTCGAGAGGACGACCAGCCGGGAGGTTTCTGGCCACGCGAACGCCATCTTTGAAGCATCTGCGGCGCACATCGAACGGGTGTCTACGACGACCTCGGGCTTCAGCGCGTGAAGGCGCTCCTTCAGCGCGTGTGAGTCGTTTCGATCGACCTGCCATGCTTCAACTCCTTCGACCTCGCATGGGTGTACGCCTCGATGGAGAATATGCACCTCCGCGCCGCGGTCGCGCGCAAGGCTCGCCGCAGCGTGGCCGATAAAGCGAGTCCCGCCGACAAACGCGATACGGCGCACATCGTCGGCCTCTTGAGGTTCGGAAGCGTTCATTTGCTGGGCCGGTTTACGAGGTCGGGCAACTCTCGCCACTGAGGACGACTTCGCAACGACCGAGGCGGTACTCACCCTCGAACCACACCGGCTCGGCGATCGGGCAGCATCGGAGGAACGAGGTTCCGCCGCATACCGGCGCGCTGGTATTGCAGATGATCGGCGCGTCGTTTGTACAGTCCGGAGCGCAGAAGCTGACTTTCGCGTTTCCGCAGCAGACATTGTCCCCGGCGCAATCGGAGTTTTGATGACAGCCTAGGTACCCGTAGCTTCCCGTTTCCTCCGCGGCCTCCCGACAGGCGGTCGCGCGCGTGGAGCCTTGTTCGAGACACCCAGCGCTTTCGGGGGAGATGCAGCAGGCCTCGCCCGCGGAGCAATCATCCCGGCCGGGGCAGACATGCCCAGTGGCAGAGCTCTCGCAGCTTCCGGCGACACACTCGCCACTTGAACACGAGCCGCAGGAGCCGCCACAGCCATCGTCGCCGCACTCTCGTCCCTCGCAGAAGGGTTCGCATTCTCCTTCAACGCAGACCCCGAGAATCGGATGGCATCGCGGGACATCCCCGGCGCAGGGCTCGCCAACATCGCATGGGCGTGAGCATCGATCGTTCACGCAGAGACCGGTCGCACATTCGGTCTGGGTCGTGCACTCCGAGCCGAGAGGCTCGGTTCCGCGCTCACCTCGAATGCACAGGCAATCTCCCGCGCGGCCGCCGCACTCGCAGCGCATATCGTCGGGACAGTCGTCGTTGTAGTTAAGCCGGCAGTCGATCGAGAGTTCGGGACGTGGGCCACAGTCGAGGCAATCGGAGCCGTACGCGCACACGTCGTAATCCGAATCTTCTCCGCCATCGTCGCATTCGCCATCGTCGGAGTATTCACAGCTGTGATTACAAACGCCTTCTACGATCGCGCAAATTCCACCTTCGCCGCAAAGCGTCCCATCACCGCATTCGCCGCAATCGCCGCCGCAGCCGTCGGTTCCACAGTCGCGACCTTCGCAATCGGGCGTGCAGCCCTGACAATCCGGATCTTCCGGGCAACCAGCTGGACAAAGCTCATCGGTGGCTAGGTCACAGGTGCAGCTGGCGCGTCGCGCCTCGACCCCGCACTCGTAGCCGGGGTCGCAGGTGCGCTCGACGAGCGCGCCACCGATGCAAATTTGAGGCGCACCTGCAGCGGTGCATCGCCCTTCGCGATTTCCGAGACCTTCGCAGTTATCTGCCGTCGAAACATCCGGCCGCGAGGTATCCATCGCTGCGTCGCGCGTACCACTATCGCGCCGGGACGCGTCAGGAACCGGTGGTTGCGGGTTGCACCCTGCGAGCGAAGCACAGAGCAGCCCCGCGAGGGAGACCCGGAAAAGAAAGCTCATAGAAGAACTGTGCA
>JAHDCI010000320.1:0-1988 GCA_020629955.1 Myxococcota bacterium
TCAGACCGGTCTTTTCTTCGGAGATCGTCCATAGCCTCTTCGCCGCTTCGCGGTCCAATGCATGCTCATGCAGCTGACATTCGCCAACCGGCCCTGTCATCTCTGCGCGCGTCGGTCCGTAATAACGCTCTGCTTCAAGTCCATCGTGCGTCGCGCACATGACCTCGGGCCAAGAACCCCGCTCCGCCGACTGCGCAAACGGAGACATGATCTTCCACATGACGCGAGTGGCAAGCCCCGTGTTGCTGCGGATGAGGCTCGTACGAGACGCGCCCGGGTGGCAGACATAGGCCGCTACATTCTTCCGGGCCTCTTGAGACCGCCGATGAAGCTCGTAGCCGAACATGATTTGGGCGAGCTTGCTCTGCGCGTAAGAATCCCACGCGGAGTATTTTTCATCGAAATTCAGATCCTCGAACTTGATGCGCTTAAGCCCCATTCGGTACGCGTTGCTACCGACCATCACGAATCGTCCACTCGATTCTTCCACCCGCTCGTAGAGCAAGCCGGTCAGCAGGAAATGCCCGAAGTGATTCACGCCGAGCTGGCTCTCAAACCCATCAACCGTGAGCTCCTGCTTCGCGACCTGCGCGATCGCTGCGTTGCAGATCAAGGCGTCGATCTTCGGAACGGTTTCAATTGCCTCTGCCGCCCCCGAACGAACGGACGCGAGCTTCGAGAGATCGAGCTGAATGAAGCGTACCTTCGCATCCGCGCCGTGCTCCGCCTTGAGCTGCTCGATGGCCGCCGTCGACTTCTGCGGATTCCGGTTCAGCATCACCACTTCGGCACCCTTGGAGAGCAGAACTCGCGAAGCCTCAAATCCGGCGCCCGTGTTCGCGCCGGTGATCACGTAGGTCTTCCCCGCGAGAGAGCCAAGCAAGTCCGGCGTCCAGCCCTTCGGTCCAAATGGGTTCTTTTTCATCGACGTTTGCTTTCCAAATCGAGGGATTTTCGTTCGAAGGGGAAGAACTTCGCCGACGAACAGAACAACCTATAACTCTCAAATCGATACAAATGAAGATCCTTAAGGCTCAAAAACATGCCCATTTGTATCGATACGCTTGATTTCCGACACAAGCTCGAATGATATTCGAATCATGAACCAATCGGCGATCGACAGACTTCTCGAGGAACTCATTCCCGAGCCAGGCCTACGCGGAACCTCGATCGAAGGGCTGGAACTCTTCCACGTTGTGCACCCCATCGAATGCACGCCGGCGGTCTACGATCCATCGATTGTCGCGATCTCGCGCGGTAGCAAAGAGGCCATCATCGATGGGCAGTCGATGGTCTACGATCGCCGGGCATACCTCTGCTGCACGATGTCCATGCCCGTCGAAGCGGGCACTCCGAAAGCCTCTCCGAGGAAGCCGTTGATGGGCGTTCGCGTAACGCTTGATAGCGCGTTGATGCGCGAGGTCGCGATCGAAACCGAGAATGCAGATGGCGCGATCCGTCGCGCTCGAGAAGGTGCGAAGCCGCAGGGGATCGCGCTCGCGCGCTGGGATGAGTCCTTTGCGAGTGCGCTCTATCGCCTGCTCGAGATTGCCGACAAACCCGTCGAGTCCGCGGTGCTTGGAAAAGGACGCCTACGCGAGCTCTATTTTGCCGTGCTTCAAGGAGAAGCCGGTCATGCTGCGAGGCGAGCGTTTGGCGTCGGCAACGAGATCGCGCGTGCAATCGAGTATCTCTCGACCGAACTCGAGGAATCCGTGAACGTCGACGAACTCGCCGGCCGCGTCGGCATGAGCCGTGCGACCTTTCACCGGAAGTTTAAGGAAGCGACCCAGCTCTCTCCGATCCAGTTCCTGAAGTCCATTCGCCTGAACCGCGCAGCGATGAAGATCGCGAGCGGCATGCGCGTTAGCGAAGCCGCGATGGAAGTCGGCTACGCGAGCTCCTCGCAATTTAGCCGTGAGTTTAAGCGCAAGTACGGACAGTCCCCAAAGCTCTGGGGACTGTCCCAACGTTTCCCAGGAACCTAG
>JAHDCI010000320.1:2088-3687 GCA_020629955.1 Myxococcota bacterium
TCCCTACCAGCGTTCTCATTCGGAGTGTCTCCATTGGTTCACGTCTTGCCCTGACAAGACCTCCGAGCATCGATCGAAAGAGCGATAGTACAAACAATTCATAACGATAGGCGATCAGCAAGGCGCTGGTCCGCTTTCTGCAAAGAGCGACGACCATGATGAAGAACACCTGGCTCATGGCCTCCTCGCTCGCGCTCGTAAGCGCTCTCTCACTCTCCCACTCAGTAGATGCGCAGAGCTGCGTTCCGGCTTGTGCTCCGGGCCAAGTATGTGGCCCGGACGGCGTCTGCAGCGGACCGGCGAATAACAACACCGGTAGTCCCTTTGTCTCGGACGGCACGCAGCAACCCGTGCAGGAAGCCCAGCCGGCTCCCCAACCTGCGCCGCAGCCCGTCCCGCAGCCCGCTCCCCAGCCGGCTCCCCAACCTGCGCCCCAGCCGATGGCACAGCCCGCTCCCCAGTATCAGCTCCTCCCTGCACCGAGCCTCGCGCACGCCGGGACAACGCGCCTTCGCCTTGGATTCACGCTGGGCTTTGGCGGACGTCAGTCGATCACTATCGACGACGCTGGCGACAACGAAATCGTAGAGGCGCTCACTCCTTCCTACGGCGTGGAGCTTGAGTTCCAGCGCAACTGGGGCCCGGTCTTTCAGACCATCGGAACACTCCGCTATACCTCTCTCGACCTTGGTGGAGGCGTCGATCGATTCGGAGTCTTCGGTCTCGATTTCGGCATCGGCTTCCACTACGGCTTCGACGCTGGCCCCATTGCCATCGACCCCTACTTCACGATGCACGCTGGCTTCGCATTTGGCAGCAATGGAGAGTTCGGCGCGTTTGGTCTCGCCATCGCGCTGAAGGCCGGAGCGACCATGTGGTTCCATCGCGCCATCGGTGCCTACGTTGCATTCGGATACCGCGGCAGCGTGTTCCTCTCCGGAGCTCGCGAAGGTGCGACGGGGACCAACCTCCGCCAGGGAACCATGGACGTCGGCGTCTCCTTCCGCTTCGGTCAGTAAACGACGTCTTCGCGATAGAGTGCGCCTCCAGGATTCTGGGGGCGCATTTTTGTGGGGCGGAGGTCTGCTAACGAACGCTCGCTCGGATGTTCGCGATGAGTGAATCCTGCGCGGCCAACATCTTTCGGCTGAGGATCGGCCGAACCCAAAACGGAGCATCGAGTTCGAGCGAAAACCCGATGGATACGACTTCGTCGTCAACGTTTGAGAAGTCGTACGTCATCTCGATTCGGCTCAAAGGTACGCCCGCAACAGCATAGTGAACCCGCTCTTCACTTGCGTCGACGGTCGCGCGATATCGAATCTTGATGGGTAAAAACGAGAACGGTCGCTCCAGAATCTCCCATGTGGTGAGATCGGTCGCGGGTTCATCAACGACCTGCACCGCGGTGATCAGCGGATGAAGCGCAGCGTACTTCTCAAGGTCGAAAAAGAGGTTCACAACCTCGGGGAGTGCTCCTCGAACTTCGTAGTTCCGGCCGTATCGCACCTGCGAACGATAGATTGGACAGCGCGCTGAGGGCAAGACGGGCCTGAAGCATCGAGCAGCCGAAACGCAAAGCAATCTCTACGAAGCAAT
>JAHDCI010000321.1 GCA_020629955.1 Myxococcota bacterium
GTTATAGCGAGGGGGGTCTCTCCGGGTCAATCTCCGCCGAAAAATAGGAAAATTTCGGGTATGCTCGCGTTGATGCTTTTGCCGCCTCTAGCGCGTTTTCTCGCCTGCCTGCTGGTACTTTCTTCGAGCCTTGGTTGCGGAGATGATCCCCCTGAGGAGCCGGCGATCGAGCCGCCGCCCCCCCCTCTTCGGGAGCGGGCAAGCTTGATGGGACCACGCAGCCTGGCGACTCCGGCGTCTTTCGACATGTTTCTGACGCGCCGAGGAGCCGTTCTGGCGATCGGTGCGCCTCTTCGCGATGGTGGCGAAATTCAGGGGATTCTTCTCGGTGCCGATGGTGAAGTCACCGGCGAACGAGTGTTGGTCGAGGGGCAAACTGGGCTTTCAAGCGCGGCGGTCGAACTCGCAGCAGACGCGGCGGACGGGAGGATGGGTCTCGTCTGGGTTCGTTACGATGGGACCGAGCACCGGGCACGGGGGATCCTACTCGATACCGAAGAATTTCGCCCCGGTGAGGTCCGCGACCTCGGAGAAGTGACACCACGGCGGCAAGGTGCGGCGCGGGGCGGGATCGAAATTGCTGCGAGCAGCGCATCGATTACGGCGATCGTTCCCGCGGTCGACGGGCCTTGCCAAGAGCGGAGCGAAGGTGCCGCAGGTGATCCCGGTCCCAGCTGCAAACGTTTCCGGGTGCGCGCGCTCTACCCGGCGGAACGTGCCGAGAGAGAAGGCATCGGTTTGGCCATTCCGGAGACCTGCGAGCGTCCTCTCTCCGGTTTCGTGCACACGGGAGACACCTGGTTTTACGGACTCTGCGCGCAAAACGATGGGCGGCCTGAATCGACGCTCTACGGTATCCGATTCGATCCGCGATACGCCTCCGCCGATACGGCGTTTGAGGACTGTGCGCCCGTCGGGCTCGCGGGGTTCGGAAACGATCGCGTCTTCATGAGCGCTGACTGTGAAGGGGGCCGAAAAGGTGCATGGTTTATGGACGCTGGGACGCGTCACTCCGAGATTTTCGACGAGCCGACGCTCTCTTGCGAGCGCGAAACGCTGACCATTGTCGCCGGAGATGTACGAATTTCACTGAACGAACCCCTCGATCGCATCGGTGCGCTGCTTCCCGCTGCGATCGCCCCACCCGGCTCGAGGGCGCTCTTTACCGGCCAAGTGCTTCTCGTCGCAAACGCCACCGGCGCCTCCGTGTCGCTCGCGCGTCACGAGTGCATTGACGGTCGAGTCCTTCGAACGGACGCGATGTAAGTCTATTCGCTGGCGGCCTTGCGGATTCACTCGCGAGCCGGTCGCTAAAATGTCGTCGGGCGCGGAGACACCTGGCCTGGCGAAGCACGGCGAGGTCCAAACGTTGTCCGCAGAATGCTCCAGACGCGACGAATGGTACTCATCACGGCGATTCCCGCGAATCCACCAATGCAACTGAACAAGCATACGGTCTCGATGAAGACCGGACCTCCAGCGAGCGCAGGAAGCGCGCTGCCCGCAACCGCCCCGAGCGCAACCCAGGTTGCTCCCAGCCGCGTCAGTTCTTCATTCCAAATGCTGCGTGTCATCGGGAGAATTTAGCGACGCTCTACCGCCCGACAGCGGGGATTGGAGCCCGTCCATTCCTCTTTGTAATCGCAACGTTTCCTCCCCCGTGAGCGTGCGCATTTGACCGGATATGGGGGGAGCGAGTAGGAACCAGGCAGGTTTCGGAACATGCCGAACCAAGATGACGCTGCAGAGCAGCAATCAGTGAGAAAGAGAGAGGCGCGCATGCCTACCAAGATCGGAATTAATGGCTTTGGACGAATCGGGCGCTGCGTTGCGCGCGGCATCCTCGGAAATCCGAACTCGGACCTTGAGATCGTCGGCATCAACGATTTGACGGATGACGCGACCCTCGCCCACCTCCTCGAGTTCGACTCCGTGCACGGCCACTTCGATGCCGATATCAAGGTCGAAGAAGGCGCGATGATCGTGAACGGAAAGCGCATCGCGACAAGCGCAGAGCGCGATCCCTCGAAGCTCAAGTGGGGCGAGCTCGGCGTTGACGTGGTGCTCGAATGCACCGGCGTCTTCCGCAACAAGGAAAAAGCCTCGGCGCATATCCAGGCGGGCGCCAAGCGCGTCATCATCAGCGCGCCCGGCAAGGGCGGCGTCGACGGCACCTTCTGCTTCGGCATTAATAGCGACGAATTCGACCCGGCGAAGCACGAGGTCATCTCGAACGCGTCCTGCACGACGAACTGCCTCAGCCCCGTCGCGAAGGTCCTCAACGATAGCTTCGGCATCATCAAGGGCCACATGGTCACCGTGCACAGCTACACGAACGACCAGCGTATCCTCGACCTTCCGCATAGCGACCTTCGCCGCGCCCGCGCCGCCGCGATGTCCATGATTCCGACGACCACCGGCGCTGCCAAGGCGATCGCGCTCGTTCTTCCGGAGCTCGCCGGCAAGCTCGACGGCGTCGCGATCCGCGTTCCGACCCCGGACGTCTCGCTCGTCTGCCTCACGGTTCACGTCGAAAAGCAGACCACGGCCGAAGAAGTCAACGCTGCGATGAAGGCTGCTGCCGACGGCCCGATGAAGGGTGTCCTCGGTTTTGAGACGCGCCCGCTTGTGTCGAACGATTACATCGGCAACCCGCACTCTTCCATTGTCGACGCCAGCCAGACGCAGGTCGTCGGCGGCGACCTCGTCGAGATTCAGACTTGGTACGATAACGAGTGGGGCTTCTCGATGCGCATGATCGATCTCGCTACCCTCGTCGGAAGCAAGGCCTGATCGATGCGGACGCTAGACGATCTTGAAGTCAGCGGTCGCCGCGTCTTTTGCCGGGTGGATTTTAATGTTCCGCTCGACGACGAAGGCAAGATCACCGATGACACGCGCATTCGCGCCGCCCTCCCCACGATCAACGCATTGATCGAGCGGGGGGCCCGGGTCGTCCTTGCGTCCCACCTCGGCCGCCCGAAAGGAAAGCGCGTCGAGAGCCTCTCGCTTGAGCCGGTCGCCGCGCATCTCGCGGGCCTGCTCAAGGGCGGCGAGGTCATCCTCACCGACGATTGCATTGGCGATGGCGCGCGACAGGTCACGGCCGACCTTCGGGATGGCCAGGTCGCGCTCCTCGAAAACCTGCGTTTTCATCCCGAGGAAAAGCAGAACGACGCGGGCTTCGTCAAAGAGCTCGCGAAGCTCGGCGATGTCTACGTAAACGACGCTTTTGGCGCTGCGCATCGCGCCCATGCTTCGGTCTCGGGGATTCCTACCGTGCTTCATGAAAAGGCCGCTGGTCTGCTCTTGAAGCGAGAACTCGACGTGCTGCGCCGCCTCCGAAGCAATCCCGAGAGCCCCTATATTGCGGTTCTCGGCGGCGCGAAGGTCAGCGATAAGATCGACGTCATCGAAGCACTGCTCGAGCGCGCCGATGCGCTTCTGATCGGCGGCGCAATGGCCAACACCTTCCTCGCGGCACAGGGGAAGAGCATGGGCAAGAGCCTTGTCGAAGAAGACAAGCTCGCCATCGCGCGTTCGCTCCTGCAGAAGGCCGAAGATCAAGAAGTCGAGATGCTTCTTCCGACCGACCTCCGTGTGGGCCTGAGCCTCGATGATTCGAGCGGCCAAGTTCGCGGTCTCGACGATGTCGAAGATCACGAGATGGCGCTCGATATTGGCGA
>JAHDCI010000322.1 GCA_020629955.1 Myxococcota bacterium
GCGGAACAGCCGTCGCTATTCTCGTTGTTCCCATCGTCGCATTGCTCACCCTCTTCGAGCTGAACGACGCCATCGCCGCAGCTTGCACCAAAGCTCATACAGCCTGGGGAGCATCCGCCAGCGCCGGCGCCAAGGTTCACCCCGTCATCGCAGAGCTCGCCGAACTCTTCCTGCACGACGCCATCGCCACAATAGGGAGCGAGGGTACACTCGGCGGTGCAGCCGTTGTAGGTCGCGCCGTTCGCGTCTCCTTCGTCGCAGCTTTCATCCGAAGCGACCACGCCGTCTCCGCACTCTGAGCGGCACGTGGAGGGAGCTCGTCCGAAGTTCGTAAGCGTTAGCTGATACGAGGAAGCCGTCGTGTGGCGCTCGGCCTGAAAGACGACCGCCTCGTAGATGCCGCCCACTCGCAGGTCGAGCGCGGAGATGCACGACGGATCATTCTCCGAGGGGTCCGCGCTATCGCAATCGGCGAGCGTCACCGCGCCGCTTTCCGCCGAGTGAACGCCGCCCAAGTCGACAGCGAGGCGCCCGTTGATAAACACCCACACGTCATCGTCGCCGCGGAAGGCGAGGGTTTCATCGCCTTCGTACTCGAACCAATACCGAACCTCGCTTGTGAAAAAGAAGTTCCGATCGTTTTCGGTCGTCTCGAGGCCCTCGGCAACAAAGCCAGCCGGTGCGCTTCCATCGATCGGAAAGGTCAGCGGGAAGAAATCTTCGCTATCGAATCGGTATACGGCGCCGCCGATATCGTTCAGCGTCATGCCCTGAACGACGGTGCGGTTGATCTCGTCGTCGCTTCGGTACCACTGCGAGAAACTCTCCGCGCTTGAAACGACCGTGCTCTCGTTGAGAACCGGGCGCCCATCGACAAGCATCGGCTGCGGGATGCTGCGCTCCGACCCGAGGAAACACTCAAAGTCAGGATGCGAGAATGGAGCCTCTGCGCCGGGCTCACCTCGTTGCGGCCGGGCGCCGCTTTGGCACGCGCCGATAAAATCCCGAATCACAACAGGCAACACAACCGAAGGAGGGTCGGGCAGGGGGATCTCCTCGCAATCAAATCCATCTTCCACCTGACACTCGGCGCTGCAACCGTCGCCCGATCGCGTATTGCCGTCATCGCAGGTCTCGGGTGCAAAAACGACGTTGTCACCGCAAACGGCTTCGCACGTTCCGTCCATACACGAAGGCTCTCGTTCGCAGAAGGGGGAGCATCCGTCCCCGATGAGGTTGTTGCCGTCATCACAGGCTTCCGTGCCTTCCTGAACATTGTCACCACACGTCGTGGGGCGGCAACTTGTCCCGGAGCATGTGAAACCCTCCTCAAGAACGCAGCTTGCGTCACAGCCGTCCCCCGGTTCGGCATTGCCGTCATCGCACTCTTCGAAGCCGGCCAGCATGCCATCCCCGCACGCGGCTGCGACGCACGCTCGTCCCGCGGCAGGACAGGTCCAGCCGGCTTCGAGGTGGCAATCCGAATCGCACCCGTCGCCCTCGCGGTCGTTCCGGTCGTCGCAGGTCTCATCGCCTTCGATACGGCCATTGCCGCAGGTCACGATGCGCACGCAACCGGCGCCCGGCTGCGGACACGCGAAATCTTCTTCGAGTGCGCAATCTCGAGCGCAGCCGTCTCCGCTCTCGGTGTTTCCGTCATCGCAGGTTTCGCCGCTATCGAGCTCTCCGTTGCCACATCCAGGCGGAGGCGTAGGAGCGTCGTCACCCGCGTCAATCTCACCACCATCACTCCCGCCATCGTCATCTCCTCCGCAGGCAACGCCAAGCGCGAGCAGCAAGGTCAACATCGAAAGGAACGAGATTTTCTTGAATGCCACATTCTCGTTATACCTCAGAAAGCGACCGACGAGTCATTCCCAACTTCGAATCGCTTCGGTGGAGTGTTTTGAACGCCGAGTGAAAAATGGCGAAAAATCTTGAACCGACCCAAGGCCGGCGGCTCCACCTCGGTTACAGAAGAGAGCTCGACACGCCGCGACTCGCTGGGTCTCAGGCTCCCACCGCCGCATCGCCGCCGCGCGCGCTTCGCACTCCTCCGTCTGAAAGGTCCCCGATGTTTTCCTCTACCGCTCTTCGCCTCATCCTCGCTCTCTCCATGTTGGGTTCGACGCTCGCCTTCGCGCAGCGTCCCGGCGCATGTCTTGTGGGTTCGCGTCACACCTCCGGCGATTCGGGAGGCGCGCCTTCACCGGATCTCGGCCGAAGCTCTGAGGTCGCCACGCAGTTTTCGTCCTTCGTCGAAGGTTCGGAGACGCTCACGATTCGCGTCCAAGGCGGGCGAATGTCGGTGCACTGTCCCATCGGTGTGCGCTGCGACGAGAACTACCATTACTGGGCGCTTCAACATCGGAGCGATGAGGGTCACCTCTATATTTCTTTCGACCCCTCCGTTCTTCGAAACGTGACCGAACAATCGCTTCGCGAGAACTTTCGGTATTTGAACTTTCAGTCCAGCGTCACCGGGTTGCCGGAAGGATGGATGGGAGCGCTCGCGAACCGGAGCCCGATCGAGCGTTTCGAGAGCCTCGAGTATCGCAACGGCCGTCTTCGTCTGGAGGTGCTCGCGCCCGCCGGAAGTGGGGTGATGCTCTCGGGTGCGGATCGCGACGAAGACCGCTGCCCTCCGATCGCCGACGCACCGATGCCCCCTGGCTGCTACGTCTCTACGCAGATGCGCCGTCCGGTTCGCGTCATTATCGAGCTGGAGATCCCCACGCAGGGACGTGACTGTACAAACGCGGGCCTCGACAGCAGCTGCGGCTGACCGTTTCTACGGGACCTGTCCGAGCCAGGCTCGGTCAAGCGAGTACGAAGCGAAGTTCGCGAGCGCCCGCGCGTTGGAATGACGCCAGCGGGCGTGGGTCATGCTCTGGTCCGGAGAGTAGATCGCGACGTCCACCCGCTGCTCGCTCGGGCGGCAATCGACAAGAGCCATCGCTTCTACGTGCTCTTCTCGATGTCGCCGGACCACCCGACGAAAGGTCTCCATCGGCCATTGCATGAAGGCTCGGGGATCTTCGCGGCCCGCTTCCTCAAGTAGCCGGGTTTCTCCGATGCGGTGTATTTCGACGCGCATTCCCCGGACTCCGCGAATCACTTCTCGCAAGCAA
Source organism: Myxococcota bacterium (assembly GCA_020629955.1). GTDB lineage: Bacteria > Myxococcota_A > Polyangia > Polyangiales > Houyiibacteriaceae > JAHDCI01. The sequence continues at coordinate 3,132 of JAHDCI010000322.1, forward strand.
TCCCGCGCGGAGTCGTCGTAGGCGGCGTCGGGGACCATATTGACAAGGAGCAGTTCGAGCGCGCGGTCGCCCGCGGAGGCGACGGGGCCGATGCCGAACGATAAGAAGAATGCCACCACGATTTGAAGTCTTCTTCGGCTCATTCTGATTCCCCTGAGGTTTCAAGAATCGTGGCGACCAAGTCGGGAATGGTCGAGCGACCTGTGATGGGCGCACCGCGTGTTCCGATACGCGAACGAACCACCAAGGCGCGCTCGGGAGCGGAGGGTGAGAAGATGGCGTAGCTCTGCACCACGCCAAAGCCTCTCGAGCTAAACTCGACCTGCACGGCGACGAGCAGCTCCGCCCCTGCGTATTCGGCGGGGACCTGCGCGTCCCCCGCGAAGAGTGCGTCATCTTCAAACCATCCGAGCACAGCGTCCCGAAGCGATCCCTGTGGGTTTTCGTGTTCGAACCGCGGGTCCAGCTCCTGCAGATCTTCGATGAGATAATCCCGGATATGCCGTTCGGAGCGAACGGGGTCTTCGCGAACCAAAATCAGAGCGAGA
>JAHDCI010000074.1:0-18416 GCA_020629955.1 Myxococcota bacterium
CGCGACTAGCAGCCTGGTGAAAAACGTCCGAAACCGCTTCGCGGTATTTTCACGCACTCAAACGCCATCCAATTCTCGCCACGTATGTGCAATACGAGTCCAATAATCGGACGCGTCTGCGCACGCCAAAATCCAACGAATCAAAATCGGCCCTTTTTCACCTGCCTGCGAAGGGCTCTCCCCAATTCGTTGCTCTCTCGCGTGGCGCTCAGTGACTCGCGAGGATTCGCAGGAGGCACTCGCGGAAGAGGCCCACGAAGAGCACAAAGAGAACGACGGTGCCGACCTTCCAAAGAACGAGGCGCTCGTGCTCGACATCTCGTGCGATCTCTCGGACCACCTCGGCATCTGACTCCGACGAGTGGGCGAGCGCGCGTCCGGGCGTCGAAGCACCGCCCTCGGTTGGCTCTTCGAACTCTGCCGGAGTGACATCCTCCAGAATCGCAAATTCGCTGGCTGCGACGCGTCTGCTGGCGGCAGAGGCACTTAACGATTGACGTGCTGCGGGCTGCGGCGAAGCGGGCTTTCGTTCCTGTCCTTCGCGCTGCTCTTCCTCGTGCATCGCCAGCTCTGTGGCGGCCTGTTGCCGAAGAACGCTAAGCCGAAACGCAGCGGAGTTATCCTGCGTTCGTGAGCGAGCTTGGGGGACCGACACGATGACTGGTGAGGTCTCGATGGAGAGCTCCTCGGTCGAGGCCGTGGAGCTCGCTATCGCCTCGGACTTTATCTCGATCTGTGCCGGGCGCAGTCCGGTGCCGACCGTCGGCATTGCCCCAAGGAGCATATTTCGAGCAACGGGGACGGTGGCCCTTTGATGTGCGCGGATCGCCTCTTCCGCCGATTTTCGTGCGGCGTCTTTTTGCGCGGCGTCTTGCCCAGATTCCTCTTTTGCCTGTCGCAGACGAGCTTGCGCTTGTTCGCGTTCGTTTTCGCGTTGCTGCAACGCCTTCTTTTCTGCGTTGATCTGCTCTCGACGCTCCGACGCAAGCTCGGCTTTGCGTTCTGCAACGGCTTGCCTTTTCTGCTCACGCTTGCGCTGCACGTCGGACGAGCGGCGAGGTCGACCGCCAGGAGGAATGGTGAGAATCGGTTTTGCGTTTTCGACGATTTGCTCAGGGCCAAAAACAACGTCCTCAGGACCGAGCTGCGCCTCCATGAGATCTCCAGCCTCGATTTCGTCCCGAATCCACCATTCGATTTCGTCGAGCGTAAATCGTGACCCTTGCATCCCGAGCAAGCGTTGAATCTCCCCCGGCTCTCGGGGAACGAAACCACGTTCCAAATAGGGATCGAGCAATCGGCTCAGAGAAGCACGCGATTTGGCTCGATTCAGCGCCATCCCTCGCTCGCTAGGTAGACCAAGCACGCAAAGTTCCCGAAGATCAGGGCGATCGCCGTCCGCCGGTAAAAACGGACCTTTTTGCGAAGGGTCTGAACGTCTGGGTCTTTCTCTGCGGTCATTTCGTTATGTGCGGCCTCGGACGATTCGGAAGTAGGCGATGAGTCCGAAAACAAGAAAGGCGAGGCTGCTGATATTGATGATGGTTCGAATGCGGTCTTCTTCTGAGGCGACGGTATGTTCTGTTTCTGGTGCCTCGATTTCGACACGTTCCGCGATGACCGCCTCCGGAACCTCCAGCATATGCCAGCCGGCGCCGTCGTGCACAATAACCCGCCCGATGAGGCTCTTCGAATCGAAGAACTCGGCGCGGGCCTCGCGTCCAATCAACATGGTGAGGTGGTTCTCCGCTGCGAGTAGCACCGTGGACCGCGAGGCTGGAAGCATCGGGAGACCGAGCTCGGGGGCCACAATCCGCTCCGGATTTCCGTGAACGCGAAGACGTTCGCCTTCGAATCCAGAGGCCGGCCGCACTCGCACGCAGTCGGTACAATCCGCTCCTGCCGGTTCCCATTCGGTTCCTTGGGCTCGCACCAGCGACGCGAGGGGCGCAAGGTCGCTCGGCATCAGTCCAGGGCTCATGTGGACAGCAAATCGGTCCCCGGGTTTGATTGAATCGGCGACGCTGCCTGGGTACTCGAGTCGAGTGTAGGGGCCGAAAAAACCTGAGCTACTTCGAAGCGTTGCGCATGCCAGGTCGGGCTCGTTGCAGGTTTGCCGCTCCTGCATTGTGCAATGCACCTCCACTTCCACAGCGAGTGCACCAGCGCCTCGAATCTCTTCCGGAAGGCTCGTCTCAAGTCGCCCGTCCTCTCCCCCGTGCAGCGCGAAAGACTCAAGCTCCATCCCATTTACCCGCACGCGGATATCGGCCTCCGCTCCACTTGCGAGCGCGACATCGAACCCCAAAGATGCGCCGGCGTCGAGGGCGAGATAGACGGGGCGCGGCCAGGCGAAGCTCAGGGTATGAGACCCAGGAGTCGCGGAGAGTCCTTCGCGCATTCCGAGGGAAAAGAGGGTGGGTAGCGGGGTTGTTTCTGGATGGGGCGTTTCCGCTTCAAGAGTCTCTACGCCCATCGGCAGCGCGCAGGATGTATCGATGCAGAGCTCAAAGCCTCCGTTTCGTCGCCAGTGACGGATTGCAAGCCAGAGGTTCTCCGGATTTGCAGCCACTACCTGTAGGCCTTCTTCGGTCGAGCGAGCCACCGCAAGTTCGGTCTCGGGCATCTCATCGTCGAGTGCCAGCTCGAGATTTCGTGGCTCTCGTTCCTCGCCGGGGAGCGCTGCGGGACTCAGCACGCGCTGAAGCAGCTCGGCCTCCAGGTGAGCCCGAAGCACCATTCCCTCGTCATCGACGGGCATCGACGAACGGATTTGAACCGAGCGCGTGAGCCAGCTCTCCGCCTCGTCTCGGACGCTCAGACGGCTTGGTTCGTCCGTTCGCACACGAATCTGTTCGACGCGAAGCCAACGATCGTCCGTTTCGCAATCCTCGTCTCCTTCAATGACGATGCTGACGCGATGATACCCGGGTGCGCTCAGCTCTCCGCGGGCCTCGATCGTGAACCTTTGCCTGTCGATTCGATGTTCCGCGACGGGCGCGCCGTTCACCAGCACCGTGATGAGGTTCGGCTCTTCGAGGAGCTGCGAACGCGCACCTTCGATTTCAATCTCGATCGAGCTTGGTTCGAACACTCGAAAGAAGCGAACGAGCGGCTCACCTGAGGGGCGAACTTCGATCGGTTGCGGGCAGAGCGATAGGCTGCGGGCGTGCGCGCTCCGGGTCGACGCCAAAGCGAGGGTGAGGACTGCAAGCGAGAGGAGATGAGAGGAGAAGTTCATGACGCGGTTTTGGGGATTGGGGCGAAGCGAAATCACAGCGCGACTTCGTAGGTGAAGGTCAGTGAGGTCTGGGAAGAGAGGGAGAGCCATTCGGCGCTGAAGAGAAGGTGAGACCGGTGAATGCGGAAGCCGATGCTCCCGAAGACGCTGCCGAAGGTCTGGGCGCCGAGGGTGGCGCTGCCGCCAGCGCGAGCGTTGAGGAAACCGAGCTCCATGCCGACGGTCCCGACGAAGGTCGTGAGCGCCGTGTTGGGGCCATCGGCTCGGAACACCTGCGCCTGAAGCTGGAGTGCGGAAGGCGCCCAGAGCAGACCGACCTGCCCGAGGTGCTCAAGTTGCCCTTCGTGGTCGATGCCCGGTCGGGTGCTTGCGCTTAGCGTCACGTCTCCGAGCAGGAGGGCAGCGGCGAGCTCTGCTCGGTGCACCATGCGGGCTTCCGAATGCTGGAACGAGTAGGTGAGCCCGATCACTGCGCGTTCATTTTGCCAGGCGAGCCCGAGTGCGCCCTGATGGCGTGCCGAGCGGTCTTCGAGAGCGACCGTCGTGGCGAAGGTTCCAGCGCGCCGCCCGCCCATCATTTGCAGTTCCCACTCGGGGTTTAGCCTTATTCGAAGGCCAAGCGATCCGACCCAGCGCGTTGGCTCCTCGGGAATCATCGCAACGCCCTGAGAGAGGCTAAGAGTGACGCGTCGCACGCTGAGGAGTCGCTCGAGTCCCTCGTCGGCCGCTTCTGCTGAGCCGAGTTCTCGGGCGCGCTCGTAGTGCTGCCTCGCCGTGCTTCGTCGAAGTCGTTGCGCGTTGAGGTCGCCGAGGCCGAGATGGACTTCGGCAGATTCCGGTGCGGCCTCGAGAACCTCGAGGTAGACCGCTTCGCTCGCGTCAAGCTCACCGGCCCAGGCGAGCGTCCGGGCGAGTGCAAGACGTGGCGCGACCTCGTCGGTGACCTGGGTGGCCCGTTCGTATGCCGAAATCGCCTCTTCGAATCGGTGTGCAAACGCAAGCGTCGTTCCCAGGTCCATCCAGGTCTGCCAATCGGCCGGATAGTCTTCTGTTGCTTCCTGGAGAATGGCGACCGCGGCTTCTGTCTCTCCGGCTTCTCGTTCGGCGCGCCCCTGAAGCAGGCGACGGTTCAGGCTGTCGGGGGTCTCTGAGAGGATCGAGCGAGCGAGCGCGTAGTCGTCATTGTGGATGGCGTGTTCGGCGCGTTGAAGATTTTCCATCGCGACCGTCTCAAGCCGGGCGGCCTCCGCTTGGCTCGCTCGGTCGGCACGGAGGGCAGCGATCTGTGCGAGCCCTGCCTGAGCGCCCTCGGTGGCGCCGAGCTCTTGCGCTCTTTCGAAGTGAAGTTCTGCGCGCTCGAGTTCTTCCGTTTGAAGCTTCAGAGCGGCCATTCCGAGATGGACTTCTGCGTAGTCTGGAGCGACTTCGAGCAGGTGGCGAAAGTGGCGTTCGCTCTCGACCGTATTGCCGGACCAGCTGTAGGTCCTCGCGACTGCGATTCGCGGCGCAAGCTCCTCGGTGCGGTTCGCCGCTTCCTGAAAGGCATCGATCGCGCGCTCGTAACGCTCCACGAAGGCGAGGGTGGTGCCGAGGTCCATCCATGGCTGCCACGCGTCGGGGTACGCTGCGGTCGCGGCTTCGAGCGTCGCGATAGCTGCTTCCGGATCGCCGGACTCCCGTTCGATCTGCGCAAGAAGAAGCCTCGCGTTCATGCTCTCTTCGACCTCGCCGACCAACCGGCGCGCTTCGCGAAGCTCACCGGCTTCAATCGCCGCTGCGATCTGCTCGAGCTCTTGTTGGGCTTGAGCGCCCGCCGGTAGGAACGCGGTCGCGATCAGAAGCGAAGCGATGGTGTTTCGAAGCATGGTCGGGAGGAAGCGCATGGTTCAGGCGGGGGAGGGGATGCTCGGAGGAGAGGAGTGAAGAGGTGGGGTGGACATCGAGCGAAGCTCCGAGATGACCTCTGGGACAAACTCGTACTTCCCGATTCGGTCCGGGCGGTGGCTGTCCGTGCTCCAAAAGACCTGAACCCCGCGGGCAACGAAAGGCTTCAGCGTTCGGGCGCCGGGACAGCGCCAACGTTCAGAGAGCTCGATGGCCGAACCGGTCTGCGCGGTGATCTCGGCAAGGTCCTCGATCCACTCCAGCGGGACATCTTCCTCCGCGATGCGGATTTTGTTCGCAATGCTGAGGAAGTGCGCGATCACGCTGCCAGGGTGCGCCTCAAGTGCTCGCCCCGTTGCGATCAGCGTTCGATGAACGGCGCGGAGGGCGGTCTCTCGGCCCTCCATCACCATGCGGCGAATCATCGATGGCGGGACGCAGTCATTTCCGAGCGGGATTTGGTGGTCCGCGATGTAGATGCGCTGGATTCCCCCGAGGTCGACTGGGAGGTCCAGGTCGCCGTTGGCGTTCAGAATCTTGGTTTCGACAGCGGAGACCAGTTCGATTTCTGTGCCCCGCTGGGCTTCTTCGATCGCTGCGACAAAACTGGGGAGCCAGTCCGTATCGCGGCGAACGTGGTCGACGCAGCCCAGCCGGATGAGCCCCTGCGCTTTCGCAGCTTCGATGTTCTCTTCAAGCGAGCCTTTCCCGTCCGAGAAAGTGCTGTGAACGTGCATGTCTTCGTACATGCCGCTGGAGCATTGCAGGGTTCGTGCCGAGCCGAAGCGGCGCTCAAAAGCGTGGACCAGTGTCCCGCAGCGGTACACCGAGTGTTCCAATCCGGTGTTCCGATCAGGCGTACCAAGGTGGAACACCCGGTGTATCGGAGGGGGACGAAACTCGGTTTTGTACTCAGAAATAGGGGTGGCACGCGATGTGAATACCTAGCGGGCCAGAGGAGATGGTCATGAGAAACGGAACACTGACTTCAGATTTTCCCCCGGTGATTTTCGAGGAGGTCACCCCCGAAGGAGAGTCCATCGCAAGCATGCGACCGACCATGCGACCGTTTGAAGAACGGGGACGAGTCTTGGTCGTCGAGGATGATGTTGCGCAAGCGGAGTTGGTCTCGCGTTGGTTGACGGGTGCTGGATTCGAAGTGGTATGTGCAACCGGTGTTGAAGACGGGATTTTCCTCGCCCGTTTCGCCGATTCCGATCTGATTGTCGCCGACCTGAATCTCAACGGCGGGTCGGGAGTGCAGGTGGCGCACGCGAGTCGTGAGGCGGTTCCAGAGCGCCCGGTCATGATCATGACGGCAACCCCCAGCTACGAGATTGCCGTTTCGGCGCTTCGTGCCGGCGTGGTCGACTTTCTCCCGAAGCCGATGGAGCGAGAGATGTTCGTGGCTCGCTGCCGAGCTGCCCTCGAGAATGCTCGCCCGCGTCAGGCGACCCGCACGGTGCTCGCGATTGGCGCGCACCCCGATGACGTTGAGATTGGGGTTGGAGGAACGCTCGCGAAGCACGTGAAGGCCGGTGATCGCATCGTCATCGCGACATGTTCGGGTGGTGAAAATGGTGGCGTGGTCAATTCGCGGGCGACCGAAGCGAAGACGGCCGCGCAGATGATCGGTGCGCAGCTAATCATGGGGAATTTTCCCGATACGAAGATCAGCGCAAGCGACGGTCTGATCGCTTGGTTGAGCGATATTGTGAAGACCTACGGACCGGAGATTGTCTACACCCATACATCCCGGGATTCCCATCAAGACCACCGCGCGGTACACGACGCGACGCTCGTTGCGACGCGCGGCGTTCAGCGGGTGCTTTGTTACCAGAGCCCGTCGACGCTCCCCCAGTTCGCGCCCACTCAGTTCGCCGATATCACCGGCTTTCTCGACACCAAGCACGCCCTTCTTGCCGCACACGAAAGCCAAGGACATCGCGATTATATGGCAAAGGATGTCATTCACGCGGCGGCGCGATACTGGGGACGCTTCAGTTCTGGCACGTTCGCCGAGCCCTTTGAAGTGCTTCGCCTAGGGGCTTGATCGGAAAGTCGACGTACCCGAGGGTGATAATATTTTCTCTAAGACTTGCGTGGAGTCGATCTCTCTGTTTTGCCGACGATACCTTTGGTTTTATAGGGCCAATTTTGCCGCGGGTGCTCCAATACGGGACGCGTCATGGTTCGTTTCGATACACGTGCTTTTGTCCTTTCGAGAAAAAATGCTCGAAATTCATCGGTCCATATTTTGCACATCGGAAGGCTATGCGCCTCGGAGTCATATCACTTGTTACGCTCGCTATTTTCAGTCTCTGCTGTGCGTCGCCAGAGGACACCGCTTCGCTCGTCGCTGCATTGCAGAACGAAGCGCAGCCGGAGCTTGAGCGCCCCGACCCTTATCGCGACGCTCAAGGTGTGGCGATCGACAGTGCTCGAATCGAGGCGACCGAGGACGAACTGGCGGAGGTGCGACACGGGGACCTCGCCGGCAAGGCGGTCGCCGAACGGCCGAGTGATCCGCGCTACCCAGGGATCTGCGCGCGCACGGCTCCGCATGCCTCGGTTTGGGGCGATTCGGACGGGATCTCTTTCAGCTACCGGTCATCACGCCGTGTCGCCGCAGAGCTTTACTTCGACGACGCTGCGTTTTGGGAGGACCGCGCGGCGCCAGTTGCCGCGCAGACGTTCGACTCCGGTCTTCATACTCAGCATCTTGCCGCTCCCTCTGGCGCGACCTTTATTCTCGTACTGCGAGCGGGATGTGGGGAACGCCTGTATCGCGTGGCGACCCCCGCGCCGAGCTGGCGCGACCCTTCGGTATGTCCTGACGGCGTCGTCATCGCCGACCCCGGGAACATTCAGAACTACTCCTTCACCAGCGATGTTCAGAACGTTATCGATGCTTCTGCCACGATTGCCCCGGATAGTCTGGAGATCGACTACACGTTTAACGGAGCTGAGGTCGTTCATTTCCGAGGAAGTGATTTTGCAGAGCAAGACCTCTCTCAGTTCACTCATTTCTGCATTCCCTATCGCGGACTCGCAAATGGTCCCGATGTGGCGATTGGTTTGATTTTGCGCGGCGCGGATGTCGACCCTGCGTTCGGCGAGGCGCTCGCTTGGGTCCGCGTGGAAGAGGTCACGGACCTTCCCGTTACTCGCGCGTGGACCGTGGACGCTTCCGAGTTCGTCTCGCTGAGCGGAAATCTCGATATCCATCGCGTCCGCGGGTTCGACATTTCGATTTCCTGTCGAACGAACGGATCCTGGAGCGTCTGCCCGGCATCTGGAGTGTCTGGAAACGTACGATTTGGGAGCCTTCGGGGCCTTGAGCTCGACCCCGCGCCCCGAGCGCCCGAACGAGTCGCGCACCGTCCCCATCATATGGCCTCGATTGCCGATCAGCTGGCCTCGAGTGGTTCATCCTGTACGGGGCTCGTCTCGGGTGGCTCTATCCAAGGCAGTCTTCGCTATCTCTATCCGAATGGGCTTCGCCTCTCCGTACTCTCGCGGGCGGGGCGTGCTGAGGCTTTGCAGCTCGCGCAGACACTCACACAAATTCAGCAGAGCGATGGCTCCTTCTGCGCAGAATACTACGAGAGTCAATGCTGGGTTTCTCCAGCGAATCAGTGCCGCAAAATTCCTGGCGCGATGGCCTACGCCGGGCTCGGGTTGCTAGAGGCGGAAGCGTCTCATCCGGGCAACGGGTTCCGCGAGGCCGCGGAAGATTTGGTGGCTTACCTCGAAGGCTTGCTGGTCAACGGCGGTTCTCTCGAAAACTCCACCGAGGGGAATATCAGCGCATACCTCTTTTTGAGCGCGGCTTCCTCTCTCGGCATTTTGGTTCAGGAAGCAACGCTCCAATCCCTCCGCACGCTCATCGAAAGCCGCTACGTGAACGGTCGCTTGATGACGAGCGCGACCGGAAATACGCTTGCGCTCGATGTCACCGCTGGCTTAGCGGCGGCCTATTGGATGGAGCGGCATGATCCGACGCGCCTCGAACGTTCGCTTGGCCTTGCTCGTGAACTCTTTGCGACTCGGAGTTTCGATGGGTCCCTCGAAGGCTTCGGTGATGTCACCGGTCCCTGGACAGTGAATGCCGAATGGGGCGTTGGGATGTATGCCACCTACGGCGGAGTGGACGGGGAGTTTGTCATGCGGCGATACCTCGAGACCCATGTGAGCGGCGGCAATGTCATGGGTTCCCCAGACGATTTTGCGGCCGATTTCATCTCGGTGAACCATCGCCTCCCCAGTGTGGCGGCGGCGGCGTGGGTGTATTTTGCCCTTGAGGGCCAACGTTACCCCCTCGATCGTATCGACTAAAAACGACCTCTCGGCGATCCACGAACTAGCCCGCTCTCTGCAGCCGTTCGAGTACGCATCCGAACGGCTGCGCGCTTCCGTCACCAAAGGAGGTGCCGCGAAAATCGAAAGGCTCGATGCCCAGATCAGGTGCATTGCCCTTCTAGCGCGTCCACGCCTCGGTGTGGGCGCGTTTTGCACTTTGGATCACAAATCTGTACCAGGCCTTCCTGTTCCGCCACGGAACAGATCTGAACCAGATCGAACCACGATACCGAGATTCGCCTCGAACACACTCGGCACAGGGCTTGCTCTGTATACGGGCGTGAACTTCCAAACTCGATGTTCTGTCCTCCTCCTCGCGCTCGCCGTCTCCAATGTGGCGTTCGCGGAAGGTTCGGATCAGACCAATACGACCCAAGCCCTGCGCTCCAATGTGCAGATGTACGTTGATATCGTTGACACCGCCACGGAGAGCATCCGCTGGATCGGCGTCGGCGACGTTCAAATCACGAACCCGACCGGAACTGTTATCGCCACGCTCAGCTCGGGCGATACCGCGAGCCTCGTTGGCGAAGCCAACGGCGCCTTTGGAGTTCGAACGCTTCAAGGGCAAGTTGTCGGTATTCGCTGGGACGTCGAAGTGCTCGGCGCCGCGAGTTCTTCCGGACGCCTGCATTCGTACAACTGGGGATTCAACGCGGGTTCGTTTGCAAGTGACCGTTCGACCTACTGCAGCTTCTACGCGCTCGTTCCCGGCGGCGCCGCAGGGACGAATTCAGTCATCGAACTCAAACTCGATGGCCTCGCGGGATACGTCTACAATATCAACGCGAATAGCACCGGCGTCGATGGCCCTGACGCGGGACGTTCGGTCTCCATGTACGGTCATACGCTGACTCCTGAGTTCCCGATGTACCTCGCGCCACCAGCTTCGGCTTCCTACAACGCTGCGGTCGCAGAAGTGTACGGCCTGGACTACATCGGTGGCGTCAGCGAGGACATTGATGGCGACCCGGTTGATTCTTGCGACCTCATCGCGCCCGGCGCGAGCTTCGGTCGCTTCCAGTTCTACACCCCCGTGAGTGGTACCTACCACCTCCAGTGCGACCTCGACGGTGACGGGGTATTCGAGACGACCAATAACGACGACTTCTTGCGGGTCGGCGCCGCCTCTCCGGGCGTGAACACCGTCCTTTGGGACGGCATCCACCAGGGCTCGAACGTCGCGCTCGGGACCTACAACTGCCGCGTGCGTCTGACCGTCGGCGAGTTCCATTACGTCGGTTCGGATATTGAGACCAGCTACGAAGGGCTTCGCCTCTACGCGGTGCAGGCCGACGGGAGTCGCGTGCCGCTCGCGATGCGCTGGAACGACTCTGACGTTCAGGCGAGCGCGCAGAATATGCCAAACGGTGAACCGGGACTCGAAAACCCTGGTGAAGCCGGTCTCGATAGCGGCGCCTACACCGATCCCGCCGATGCCAACGTTAACGCTCGTGCGTGGGGCGCTTTTAACAGCGGCGGTAAAGGCAATCAGAACTACCTCGATACCTACGTCTGGCTCAGCGAGATGGTCTCCAGCGAGATTACGCTGACCGCGGTCGACCCGACCGTCGACACCGACGGCGATGGAGTCTCGGACTATGCCGAGCGCTGCGTTTGCGGAACAGACCCGGCGCTGACCGATACGGACGGCGATGGCACGACTGACGACCTTGAATGTCCGGATGGTACATCCTCCGGCGGCGTCGGCGGCCTCGAGTCGAACGGCCGCATGGCCTCCCAGCTCGCCTCGCGCTCCATCATGCGAAGCCGCATGAGCGATTTCCTCGGGTCGCGAGTTCTCGGCAATATCTCGCCGCTGACGGATACCAACGAGCCGATCTGGAACGCGCTCCACGCGCTGGAAGCACCCGGGCTCGCCCGCGTCGAGTCCACCCCTGCAGACCTTCCCGGACTGACCAACGCGGTCGACGTGATGGCGCTCGACTTCGTTGATGAAGACGGTGCGGTTGCGGGCTCTGCGCTCCTCATCGAGACCAGCGGCGAGCTCTACGAACACTCGAAGGGCATCTGTGACCGCGCGGGCGGTGCAGAGATCACGGAAGTTGGGGAGAGCCGTGGACTTCTCTTCGCGACCTTCGTCGACCACGAACAAGGAACTTCGGACCACGCAACGTCGTTCACGCTCTATCAGCAGGCGGACGGACGTTTCGAGATGCAGCAGCGTTGGCTGGCGGGTGCTTATCGCCAACCGACAGAGGCCGAGCGAGTCGTGCAGGTCCAGGTCTGGGCGAACGATGCGAACCTCACCCGCACGTTGACGGACCGGCTCCTTGCACAGCTCAACGCGCAAGAAGCGATGGCTCCACAAATCGATGCGACCCTCGACGAGGCAACCTTCGAAAACTGGGAGCCAGCGATGGCGGTCAACTCAACCCCGAATGTGCTCATCTCGCGCGCATCGCTTCTCGGCAGCCAGCTCGACCTCGACTTGCTCCGCGTGGCGGGTGGTTCCTCAAGCGAAGTTCGCATCCGAGTGCGAGCGCTCGATGAGCTTGGCAACGACCTCGAGCCTTCCTGGGTCGAGCTTTCGGAAGTCGAGTCCTCGCTGGCGCACCTTGCCGATGTCGGCCGAGTTCGCGAAGTCTACCTCGACGTCTTTGAGGGAGAGCGCTTGGTCGACGAAGTCTGGCTCTCCGATGGTGCCTGGGCGGCCTTCCACGACGGCCTCTGGGGCGGCGAGACGAACGCGACCTTCACGGGCGCTCGCGAAGATGGCTGCGCGCTTCACTCCTACAGTGAAACGGGTCGCGAAGGTGTCGAGCTTCACGGCTGCGGACGCATCGATGCAGCGAACGTTGACCAGTACGCGGGTGTGGCTCGCCACCTCTCGCGTCGACTCTCCGCAGCGGATTTCTCTGGCACGGCGTTCCACTACCAGAGTGACTCCCGCGTCGAAGTCTGCGTCGAAGACACGCACTCTGGCGACCGCGCATGTCGCACTCTCGCCGCGGCGGGACAGGGCGCCTGGGCGTCGGTCGGAACCGAGCTTCCTTCGGGTCGCTTTAACCTCATCACCTTCACCCGAGGCGGAGCGGGAACGCTCGAAGTCTCCGGCATGGCGATGACGCGCATCGACCCCGGCCTAGGAGAGCTCTCGAGCTGCTCCGCGGGTGGCTCCATCCCGAGCGGAACTGGCTTCGCGCTGCTCCTTCTCGGGCTCGTGATTCGCCGCCGCCGCGACTAAGGTTCGCGGATACCAAGAGGCGCGAGCGCGCCGGGAGGCTTCGGCTTCCCGGCGCGTTTTCGCGTTTGAAGGGCCGGGGAGATTGTCGGTAGCGCAGCCAAGGAAGAGTCCCTCGCCGACGCTACCCTTGCTCGCTGATCCGATGCGTGATGCCTTCCCACCAATCGGAGTTTGCAACGAGATCGACGATGGTAATCGCCTCCGCACAAGCACGGTCCGCGCGCAGTCCCCGTCTACGAAGACGCTTGCGGATATCGTCGATCAAAACCAGCAGTGTTGCGAGTCCTCGACGGTGCTGCTCGAAGGTGCTGCATGCGGTCCAGAAAAGAGGCCAGATCTGTGCAGCGGTCCACGTCGCGACCATCTGCTGAGGGTCCATCTCGATGGGGGTTCTCGCCTCGGCGCGATCATAGGCTCCGGCCCAAGGACGAGGAGTTGGTTTGGCTCGGTGTCCATGACGAGCGAGAACGGCGTAGCCGACCGTCTGCAAAGCAAACTCAAAACGAGACGTGGCGTCGAGCGCGACCATGCCGTTTCCGATTTGTTCCCACGTCGCACCCTTCACGTCTGGAAAGGCTTCGCGGTCGATGACCTTCGCCGCCTTTTCTCCACGCTCGAGGCGCTCAAGAAGTTCTGCCTCGAAAGCCTCATAACGTTCGAAGCCAATCCGTGAGCGCTTCGTCATTGCGATTCGCCCGCTGACGCGATGGTTTACTTTGATTCGTCCCGCGGCGTCGAGAAGGGCAGGCTCGGCTCGTTCTGGCGTGAGAGGTTCCGCATCGGAATCCATGACCTGGCACGAACAGCGTTGTTCCAAAAAGACGCGTCCTCCACGAGGGGTCGCTGTGATCCCAAGCGGGAAGCGGTGGCAGGTTCGCGGCTTCAGAAATCCGCCAAGCGCGCTGTGGATCATACAGTGGGCGTTTTCATCGAGGAAGACGCAGCAGCCGTCCTCGGCACGCATCGCGAGCACGTCTTCCTCCACCAGGGTGGAGTACTGGACTGCCCGTTCACTCACGAGCGCGAGGCGATGTTTCTCCGTTCTCGAAACCGGGCCGACGACGTGGATATCCGAACAGCAAAGGCCGTCCGCGTGGCACGCGTACCGGGCACCATCCCGCACAATGAGAGGTCGGGTTCTCGCGCGCACAGTTTTCTTTTTCGCCGCGCGTTTCTTCGTGGGGCGAGCCTTGGAGGCGTTCTTGGCCAAGTGATTTCCTATTCCGGAGAGCGAGCGGACGATAGGTCGCGGTCGCTGGAGGATGCAAGGTAAAGGGGCTGAACGTCGTCTGTTGACGCTCTCGCGTAGTTCACAGCGGGCTGGGAAGAGCGGGGGCGTCCGCGAGGTAAACCACGAGCGCATCCCGATCGAGCTTTACGTCGTCATTCGGATTAAACGTATGTCGACCGCTCGCAGGGTCGCGAAGTCCGACCGTCAGGATCCCGTGTTCGGCTCGGAGCGCGGCCGTCACTTCTCCGAACGTTTTCTCGCGGAGCTCCTCGGGGATTTCGCCAACGTAGAAGTTGTGAGCGCCGGCTGCGACAACCTCCGCAGTGACATCCCCGACTCCATGGAAAAGTACGGTGTGCGAGAGCATCGCGTATCCAAGCTTCAGGGTCTCGATGACTTCGTCTGCCCCTGCTGTTCTGGCGTGTTCAACGTTCTCGTGATCGAGAATCTCCGCGACGACATGGACCGGTGTTTTCCGGGCTTGGTTCAGCTTCTGCTTTTCCAGATGCGCGCGCACGGTGAAGAGAACCATCAACGTCTCTGCGTCCGCGAGGGAAGGGGTGATCGAGCGGCGCCCGGCAACGAGGATCGATGCGGAGTGTACGAGCCGGACCTTTTCGAGTTCACTTTCCTTGGTCGGGTCTCCCTGAACCCAATGAAACTCCGGCGGAATGCCCGGCGGTCGTTCGATGGGTGCGAAGAGCACGACCTTGTGGTCCTCGAGGTCTAGCTCGTCCTCGAGTGCACGTAAGAGCAAATCGCTCTCGGATTCGTATCCGCACACAACGATATGGTTTGAGAATCCACTCATTCGGAATTGCTCCTCGCGGATGCTTAGCACCGCGTTCATTAAGCTGTGTCCAACGATACCGGCGAACACCGCGAGGGTGAACATGCCGCCTACCATGAGGAAACCAGCGACGATTCGGCCGAGGTCTGTCACGGGGGAGATGTCCCCGTATCCAACGGTTGTTAGCGTAACGATCGCCCACCAAATCCCCTGCCCGATGGATTCGACGCCACCTTCGGTTTCGCGCTCGATCAGGTAAAGGCTTACTCCGCCAAGCACTGCCTGAGCACCCAGCAAGGTGAACGCAAAGGTCCACAGGAGCCGGTCTCGATCGAAAGCGTAGAAGATCCCTTCAAACGGATTTCCGTAGCGAAAAACTCGAGCGCTTCGAACAAGGCGAAGCAGACGAATGGCACGTAGACCACGAAGCGCGGGCACGACGGCGAGAACGGTGACCAGGTCCACCAAGGTTCCTGGGCGAAGCAGATATGCGACGCGCCCCCCAATATGCGCCCGCAGAGTCAGCCACGGACCGCGCTGAAATACGGCGGCTTCGGGTGGACGGTAGCTTGCGACGCGAAGGATGAGTTCGACCGCGAAGCCCCACAGGAGCAACACGTCCGTGCGATCCATCCAGGCTGCAAGCTCACCTTGAACAAAAGGGCGGGCGAGCAATAGCCCGATCGAAAGTAGGATCAGGGTGTAGACAAGCGCATCGGTTCGCCGATAGGCGTCCGTCTTTGGCTTATGAAATGCGCGATGGACGATTTCCCACACGCGCTCGTCGTAGCACACAACGCGCCGGTTCGGTTAGGGCCGAATCGGTCCCTACGGACAGCGCTCTTCCACCAGACTGCCCCCTACACGTTCACGGTAGCCGCCCTCGTTGGGCTCTTAGAGTATGGCTCGGATCCCCATCGTGAAGCCCGGGGGGTATCGATGAATGAAATCGACCCCACGCCCGTCGCCGTACGTCACCCCGAAATACGCATCGAAGATCGCTCTTGCCGCAAAACGGAAGCCAAACTCCGCGCGCCCGAATTGCGCCGTAGATGGCAGGTCGA
The DNA here is from genome assembly GCA_020629955.1 of Myxococcota bacterium. Lineage (GTDB taxonomy): Bacteria > Myxococcota_A > Polyangia > Polyangiales > Houyiibacteriaceae > JAHDCI01. Next base: position 15,781 of record JAHDCI010000074.1, read on the forward strand.
ATGTTCCAAACTCCGTCTCCTCTTGGAAGGTCCATTCATAGAAACCGGCAATGTAGAGAATGGTCTCCGGTGTCCAAAGAAACTCGAGAAAGCTTTCTCCGGAAATGGAAAGGTTCTGCCGAGGACGGTCTCCGCCAGCAAAGGGCGGCGTGAAGATGCGTGCCGCGATGGTGTTTCGCAGACGAAAGCGTGATCCCAGCCGAAGCTGGTGCGTGACGTGAACTCGGAGAAACTCATAAGAACTCAAACCGTCGTAGTACTCCTCGTTGCCTTCGTCGTAGAGCTCGTGGAGGTTGGTGCTCTCGCCGCTGAAGTGATCGCTTTCGTGGTCGAAGGCGAGGCCAAGGGACCAAGCTCGACTCTCTGTCGCGGGTTCGAAGCGAAGGCCAAGGCCGATATTTGCCCGCAGCATTTGATAGGGGACGCCGGCGCTCGCGCTGAAGTTGGATACCTCCAGCAATCCGCCCACCAACAATCCGAAGCGACCCACGGGAGTGCTCAAAACAAAAGGGATGATTTCTCCCCCCGCTGAGCCGACCATTCTCCCCGCGTACTCATAGCGAAGGACTCGCGCGTCCGGTCCGATCTCGGAGAATGAGCTACCGAACGCGCGCGTCACACCTGCGGGACCTTCGAAACGAAAGGAGCGAGTATTTGTCCTCTCCCGAATCCGACTTGGAACCGGCTCGGCATCACCCTTGGAAGCAAAGATGAGCTGAGAGAGAGTAAAGAGCAGCGATGCGCAAACGCGGACGTTCATGGGGCCTTCTTTCGAGAGAGGGGACGCTCGCTTGTTCGCGAGGCCGGCGGCTCCCACGCTCGAATGCAACTTGAGAGCCAACCCCTTTTGGCTCCTCGAAAGACGGGATACACCCCGCATCTTGCTAAAAATGCGGGGCGAACGACATCAAAGCGTTCCGCGTCGAGGGGACATTTTGTCAGTGAACCCGAATGCCGAGTTGCCGGATTGTCCTACTCGATTTCGTGGCAGACGTATTTGATCTCGGTCCATTCATCGAGACCGTATCGCGAGCCTTCTCGGCCGAGGCCGCTCTCTTTCACGCCGCCGAAGGGGGCTACCGGAGTGCTGACCATGCCCGTATTTACCCCGACCATCCCGGTCTCGAGGGCTTCGCTTACTCGCCAAACGCGTCCGATATCGCGCGCATAGAAATACGAAGCGAGCCCGAAGGGAGTGTCGTTGGCCAAGGCGATGGCTTCTTCTTCTGTTCCGAAGCGCATCAGACCCGCGACGGGGCCGAAGGTTTCGTCGTGCGCCATATCCATCTCGGTCGTGACGTTTTCGATGAGCGTTGGCTGGTAGAAGGTCTTTCCTAGCTCGTGATCGGCTCCGCCGAGCCGAATCGTCGCCCCTTTCGACTTTGCGTCTTCAACGTGCGCGCGCACCTTCGAGATCACTTGCTCGTCGATCATCGGGCCGATGGTGACCCCGTCGCCGGTACCAGGGCCGACCTTTAGCCCATTGATGGCCGCGGCGAGCTTCTCCGAGAACGCATCGAAGATGCTTTCTTGTACAAGTGTCCGGTTCGCGGCGACACAGGTCTGGCCGCCGTTGCGAAACTTCGCGACCATAAAGCCCTTTACCGCCTGGTCGAGATCGGCGTCTTCAAAGACGATGAAGGGGGCGTTCCCGCCGAGTTCAAGACTGACGCGTTTGATTGTCGGAGCGCAGGCTTCGTTGAGGAAGCGGCCGACAGGCGTTGAACCTGTGAAGCTGAGCGCACGAACGCGCGGGTCTCCGGTCAAAATCGTCCCGACTGGCGCGGCGTCCTCACGCGCCCCGGGGAGCACGTTGAACACCCCTTTGGGCAAGCCGGCTTCCTCGAGGAGCGCTGCAATGGCGAGCGCGGAGAGCGGCGTAGCCTCGGCCGGCTTCAACACAAACGTGCAGCCCGCGCCGATCGCAGGCGCGGCCTTTCGAGTGATCATTGCGCAGGGAAAGTTCCACGGCGTGATGCCCGCGCCGACACCGATCGCTTGCCGGAAGGTCAGAAGTCGGGCGCTGCCGCGATGACCCGGGATGGTTTCCCCGTAGTCGCGAAGTACCTCGGCTGCGAACCAGTCGCAGAACGCCGTCGCGTACCGCACTTCGCCAAGCGATTCCGAGAGCGGTTTCCCCTGCTCTGCCGTCAGCAAAATCGCAAGCTCTTCCTCGCGTTCGCGCATCAACGCGGCGAGTCGTAGCAAAAGCTTTGAGCGCTCCGGGGCAGAGGTTCGTTTCCATGCCGGCAGCGCGCGTTCCGCAGCGTCGAGAGCGGCCTTGGCCTCCGCCTCACCGCACCGGCTCACCTCGGCGACCAACTCGCCTGTCGCCGGGTTCGTGATCGCAGAGGTGGACGAGGTGGAGACCCACTCGCCGTCAATGAATGCTTTGGTTCGGAGGATGTCGCTCATGAAGAGGATCTACACCACCTTTTGGTCATTCGTCACGGGTGGTGTTCGATCCTCATTGCAGAAGCGCTATCGCTTTTTCTTGAACTTACCGCCCGGGCCTTTCTTGCCGAACTTTTTCCGGCCAGGCTTCCCCTTGAATGGGCGTCGCCCGGGCTTCCGGAACCCGCGATTTCCGCGCTCATCACGCTCATCATCGCTACGCTCGCCACGGTATTCGCCAC
>JAHDCI010000074.1:18516-22455 GCA_020629955.1 Myxococcota bacterium
TCGCCACGGTATTCGCCACTGCGGTGATCTCCACCACGGTGCTCGCCACCACGTCGGTCTCCACCGCGGTGATCGCCGCCGCGTCCACCACGTCGCTCTCCACCTTCTCTCGGAGCCCACTCGCGAGCTTTGGCGAGTGGAACGACGAAGCGTCGAACCTGAATCTTATCGATCTCCCCGAGAATCGCCTGACTTGCTTCCTCGGTGACGCTCACGAAGCTCTTGTGTGGGAGAACTCGGACTTTTCCAATCTCGCCCGAGGTGATTCCGGCTTCGTTGGTGATTGCGCCGACCAGGTCACCGGGACGAACACCCTTTGAGGCTCCGATCGGCAAGAAGAAGGTGACGGCGTTTGCCGGGTCCTTCCCATCTGCACCCCGTTGTCGCTTCGGGCGATCGCCGTAGTCCCGCTTCGGCCGTTCTTTGCGCGGTTTGTGACCCACTTCGTCTTTGGCCCATCGTGGGCGTCGAAGCGCCGGCGTGCGCTCGAGGTCGATTTCACGAGCTTCTGCGAGAAGCTGCAGCGCGGCCCGTGCGATTTCATCATCACTGAGCCCAAGATCTTCTCGAAGGTCTTGGGAGAGTTCGCCGAGAAGAGTTGGCGGGGTCGATTCGGCCGCGACGCGGATCGATTCGGCGAGTTCCGCGCGGCGAGCAGCTTCGATCTCCGCATCGGAAGGAACCAGGTCTTCTTTGATATCCGCGCCGACCGTCTTCGAGAACCAACCGAGCTTTCGAAGCTGGTGCGGTCCCACGAATGTGACGGCGTTTCCTTCACGACCCGCGCGTCCGGTGCGACCGATTCGGTGCACGTAGAGCTCTGGGTTCTGTGGAAGTTCGAGGTTTACGACGAGCGTTAAATGGTCGACGTCGATTCCGCGCGCTGCGACATCCGTGGCAACAACGATATTCAAACGCTTCGCGCGAAGTCGCGTCAGAACGCGCTCTCGTGCTGCTTGGTTCAGATCGCCGTGCAAAGCGTCGACGGGAAGCCCTCTCTTTGCGAGCGTGTCTGCCACTTCTGCACAGCCGCGACGCGTTCGCGCAAACACGAGCGTGGCGCCTGGCGGGCGTGCGGCAAGGATTCGTTCGAGGGTCTCGGTCCGGTGACGTTCCGGAACGACGATGTAGCGCTGTTCAATGTGGGAGGTCGTGAGCGCTTTGTCTTCGACCTGAACTTCGACGGGATCCGTGAGGTGTGTCTCCGCAATTCGCTTGATCTCTCGCGGCATCGTTGCGGAGAAGAGGGCGATTTGGCGATCATCTGGGGCAGACTCGAGGACCCGCTCGACGTCTTCGAGGAAGCCCATCCGCAGCATCTCGTCCGCTTCGTCCAAGACAAGCATCTGAAGCCGCGAAAGGTCGAGCGTGCCTCGCTCCAGGTGATCGATGACCCGGCCAGGCGTCCCGACGACGATGCTCGCACCTTTTCGGAGGGCCTTGATTTGCGGAGGGTAGGGCGCGCCGCCGTAGATTGTGGCGATGCGAATCGGAAGTCCCTTCGCGTAGTTTTGCATCGCGGTGGATACCTGCAGCGCGAGCTCGCGAGTGGGGGCGAGGATGAGTCCGCGCACGTGTTTCGCGCTGCCCTCTGCGAGGTGTTGCACGAGGGGGAGTCCAAACGCTGCGGTCTTTCCCGAGCCCGTTCGTGCCCGACCGATCACATCGTACCCCTCGATGAGCTTCGGAATCGCCTCGGCCTGAATGGGCGTCGCAAACTCGAATCCGAGCTTCGAAACGGCGCCGACGATTTCAGGAGCGAGAGGCAGGTCATCAAAGCGGACGCGATCTTCGTCGTTCTTCGACGCGTCGTTCTCCGCCTCCGGAGCGCCTTCACCGCTCATTGGTTCGGAGCGCGGCACACTACCTTCCGCGGCGTCGGAAACCTCCTCGGTCGCAGGCTCCACGAAACCGGTCGCGCCACTCTCAGCGTCTTCGAGCAAGGCTTTGAGGTCCTCGAGGGTGCCCTTGCGGGCAGGGGCTTCAACGTTCGCCTCTTCTTCGTTCGCCTCTTCTTCCTTGGAAGGCATTTGTTCGTGGTTTTCGTTTTCGCTGGTCATGGTTTGGCGTCCGGGGTTCTGCGCGCGAGAAAAAATTGAACGGCCGGTGCGCGCTCCCGGGGGGCAGCGGAAAGCGCATCTAAAAGGGTCTGGTGGGGCGACAGTGCTGTGAAATTCTTGGTGTTCACAGTGTGACGGCCCGGAGCAGGCTCTTTGAGATGAGCTCTATGCTGGTCAAAAGAGTCCCGTTGTGTAGTGGAAAAATCGCGAGGCGCTACGCGACCGTTTGCCGCGCGATGCCTTCATCGCTTGCGTGGGGGTACTCGTGGCCTGAGACTTCCTTGCACCCACTTCGTGATCTGCTCTTTCCTGGACTCCCATGCTCGTACACACGCCTCCCGTTTCCCTTGGCTCCAGTGCCCCTGATTTTTCATTGCCCGACGTGGATGGCAATGAGGTTCGCCGCAGCGATATCGGTGGCGAGCGCGGCTTGGTGGTCGCGTTCATCTGCAATCATTGCCCGTATGTAAAGGCGATTGCCAAGGAGATCGCGCAGGACGCGACGACGCTAGAAGCCGAGGGCTTTGGTTTCGTCGCCATCATGCCAAACGACTATCGTTCGTACCCCAGCGATAGCCCCGAGCAGATGAAGGAATTCAGCGCGCAGCACAAGTTCGCGTTTCCGTACTTGGTCGATGAAGAGCAAAGCGTCGCGAAGGCGTACGGAGCGGTCTGTACGCCCGATTTCTTCGGTATCGACGCGGAGGGACGCATTCAGTATCGCGGCCGTCTCGACAACGGTTCAGTGAAACGGCCGACAGAGCGCATCGCGGAGTTGGTAATCGCCATGCGAGCGATTGCGGAAGGCAGAAGCGTTGTCACCCAGAATCCGAGTGTCGGTTGCTCTATCAAATGGCGAAGATGAAAGAGGCGCGAAGTTAACCTGCTCGCGACTTACTCGATTTCGAAGTAAGAAAACGCCTTCCGGTTCTCATGCGCAATCCGACTCCGAAGAAAACTCATATCGCCGTCGGCGTCACTCAAACTCTGCAAATCACCCGGCGGGCGAAGATGGGCGTGTTTGTCGGCTATCCGGCCGAGGGGCAGCGACTTGCGGAAGAGGTTTTGCTCCCAGACCGTTTCGTTCCCAGAGGCGCTCAGCCTGGCGATGAGCTCAAGGTCTTCGTCTACAACGACTCCGAAGACCGACCAATCGCGACGACGCTTGTTCCCGTTGCAGAGGTCGGTGAGTTTGCCGCGTTCGATGTCGTCGACATCACGCCTCATGGCGCGTTTCTGGACTGGGGGCTCGACAAAGATCTTTTCGCCCCCTTCGGAGAGCAACATACGCATTTGTCCGTCGGTGACCGGCTTGTATTCTACGTCTCGCTCGATCGTCACACGATGCGAGTGAAGGCCTCCTCAAAGCTCGGACGGTTCTTTGACTACGAGCCCGAAGGGCTCGAATACGGTCAGGAGATGAGCGCGCTGGTTTTCGGAGAAAACGAAATCGGCTTTAACTGCGTAGTGGATGGCCGCTATGCGGGCATGCTGTTCCGAAATCAGGTCTATCAAGATCTGCGTATCGGAGACGTGGTGGATTGCTACGTTCACGACATCCGTGACGATGGCCGCCTCGATCTCAGCGTGCATCGGACCGGCGTTCAAGGAATCGAGGATGCGAGCGCGGTAATTCTGCGTGCGCTGAAGCAGAACAACGGCTTTTTGGCACTGCACGACAAAAGCCCCCCGCAGGACATTCGAGACGCGCTCAATATCAGCAAGAAGGCTTTCAAGAAAGGCCTCGGAGGCTTGTACCGCGAGCGCCTTGTCACCCTCGAAGAGGGCGGAGTAAGGCTTGTTCATTAAGGGGTTTTTCGCAAAAACCCCTCTCTCCTCGGGCGGAGCCCTCGTCGATTCACCCCATAACGTCGTCGCT
>JAHDCI010000075.1 GCA_020629955.1 Myxococcota bacterium
GTCACGCAGCAGAGCTCGCGAATCGATTGACACTGGCGGTCGCCGCAATCGAACTGACCGTCGAGGTCGTTATCGATGCGATCGGAACAGGTCTCCACGCTGAACTCTTCGCCTTCAGGGGGGAGTTCTTCGATGATCTCCGAGCAGTGTCCGCGACCGATGCAGTCCGGATCCTGACAATCGATCAGGCCATCGTTGTCGTTGTCGCGACGGTCTTCGCACGAGATGTAGTCGGTCTCGTATCCGGTCGGAGGTCCGCCGGGAACGCGAGAAATATCGAAACAACCGATCGCCAGCGCGATCAGCCCAAGGGGGAGTAGTTTGTTCATCATCGCTCCCAGGTCCCTTCGAGGTGCGGCGGGTGCGTGCCGTGGTCGAAGAAGCAGGACGCGCGATTGCGTCCATAGCGGCGGAGGAAATCCGCGTAAATCATGCAGGCGCCGATGCGCTCTTGGGGTGTTCCAAGACGGCCTTCGGAGCGCTCAACGCGCAGTACGGGATGAATGGCGTCGCGGACGTTGTCTTCGAGATATTCCGGAAGCTCCGCAAGGCGCGCGTATCGATCGACCGCTTCGATGAGGAGAATGTTGCTCAGATCCGCAACAGCCTCACGTGTCGCCGGGTTCTCGCGGAGACCACGCGCCGCGGCGCGTACGATGTCTTCGTCGACATAAATCTCGGACGTGCACTGCCAGGAGCATTCGGGATAGAAATCGTTGTGTTGCCAACGCTCGCTATGACCGTCGCGGGTCGAAACCATTCGGTTGTACTGAATGTCGCGCGTCGGGTTTTCGTTGTTGCTGTGCAGAGATGTCAGGATGAAGCCGGGCACGCCATGCGCCCACATTCCGCGACGCTCGCGGATGGCCTCATGCTGCGCGCGCAGGTACTCTGGACGCGATGGGCTATCATCCACGTTCATCGCGTGCGCGAAGCCTTGCCGAATCTGACTGATGGCGAGGTCCGGACAATCGAGAAGCACGCGGCCGTACGTATCGGTACTGCCATCCCCCGAACAATGCCAAACACCTTCTCGGGCGTTTAGCGTCGCCTGCTTCGCGTTCACCCAAAGCTCGTATGGATGCCACGTCCCCCAGCTATGCGCGGCGCCGAAGCTCTCAAGCGTATTGAAACCACCCAAACGGGAGTTTCTTCCGTTCCATGGCCCTTCAAGCTGCCGAAAGCTGTCCCCGTCGCTGAAATAAACCCGGGTCGCTCGTCCGTTGATGTAGACGAGGCTGACCGTTTGCGCGGCGTCAACGGCTGGGGGGGCGAGACCGACGACTGCCGCGATGAGGGCAAGACTGGTAATAAGGCGCTTCATCGCAGGTCGCGACGGTACGGGCCGCCCGGCGAATCGTCAAACACGATCCGCACGAACTTTGCTGGATTGTCATAAACGGGCCGCGGAAAGGCCTCGCTGGGCGTTCAGAAAACGCGAACCGCGATCGCGACCGAGCGTGATTTGAGTCAAAAAGGGTGAACCACACTCACGCGGCTCACCCTGTCGACGCCGGGTTCTCGCCACCCGTCGATCGACTCCCACTCTGAAATCGTGGGAGTTTTGTGTGCTCAGATGCGTCCGATTTGAAGCCAAGCGTTCTCCATACGCGACAAGAACGGGATGGCGTGCGGGTGCGTCGGGATGACGTGAGAGTGCGTGACAACGCCGCGAAGCGGGAGCACATCACGGGCTGTTAGAACTACTCGACGCGTTCGCAGAACACCCCGAGCATCGTCGACGTGTTGTTCGACTCATGGCATTCGCCGTTGTCCCCGCCATCGTCCGCGACAACGAGCAGGTCGGCGCCAGGCTCGGTGGACGGCGCATCGGCCCAAGTACAACGCAGGGGTTCGCACTCACCTGGCTCTAGGACACGGGTCGTCTCCGTGCGACAGACACGGTTCTCTTCGACCACTTCGTCCAGGTAGTAGCCGACAGGAAGGCCCGCACCGAGTGGCTCCGTTCCGCGGTTGCAGACGACAGAACGAAGAATCGCTCCATCGACACCACACTCCACTGGCGTCGTTCGAGAGGTAGCATCCGGCGCAGAGTCGCGACGGGTGGTGCCCTGTACGTTCTGCCGGAAGTTGTTCAGGTCGGGGTCGAGCCAGTTGAGCGCCGCTTCGCTGGTGCTTGGAATGGTCCCGTCCTCGTTGACGTTCGTCACGTGGTAAGCGTGCTGATTCCAAATCCGGCGCGAGCTCACCCAGCGATCGGACGCGTCGCGGAAAACGCGGATGCCGCGCGTGCCGACCGGACGACTCGCCCGGCACGTATTGCCTTCGCCAGGCGTTCCTTCGGGCGGGACTTCGCAGACAAACGCAGCCGCTTCGCAACCTGCGCCAACGCAACATTCATCGTCCGTCGTGCATCGGCAGAGCCCCTCGACGCAGTTGCCGGAAACGCAGTCGGTATTCTCCGAGCAGCGAAGGCCGGGAAAAATCGGGTCGGTCGACTGCGCATCGAGGCCGAAGGGAGTGCAATCCCGCCCGGTGTCTGCGGACCCGCAGTTGAAATTGTCCCCGATGACGATTTCCGCGTTGAAGTCGCCATCGAGGTCCGCAACCACAGGATTTTCGTACCACGTGCAGCTGCTTCGCGACTGGCTAAAGACGACCGTTCCGGTCTCACCATCGTAGACGCGAACAAAGCACTCATCGCCGTACACCACTTCGGCGCGACCGTCGCCTTCAAAGTCGAAGACACTCGAACCGGTCACATTGCTCGACGCATCTTGGCTTCGGCGCTCCCACAAGATGCCGGGAGAAACCAACGGGTTTTCCGCGTTCGCGCATTCCCCCATGCCGCAGTCGAGGTCGAAGACATTGTAGTTGTTTGCGCCTGCCGTGCCGAACTCGGCGCGACCATCATTGTCAAAATCTGCGATCGTAGGCGGGCCACCGGAACCTCCGCCGAAGATCGGAACCGGTCCGAAGACGATGGTCCCGTCGAGGGTCTGTACGCGCACCTGGCCGGAGCTCACGACCGCGACTTCGGGAGTCTCTGCCGGCCATTCTGCGGCGCCGGGGAAATCGCCGAAATCACCGATCGCAACATGCCCGGGCGCGGTGCCGCCCGCGGAATATTCTTCCGCAACGAAGGAAGTCGTCTCCGGGTCCCACTCCCAAACGCCGTGGCCCTGCACATGCTCGGCCATTCCGTCGTCATCCACATCGACCACCACCGGGAAGACACCCACGGCGCCGCGGCCCGGAATATTGCCCAGTGAGTTGTCGATCTGAACGCCGTCCGCATCGTAGACAAAGCCCGACCGGAGGATCTCCGGCACACCATCATCGTTCAGGTCGACGATCGTTGGCCCGGTCCAGCCAGAGCCGCCCGTGGTATCGGCAGCGCCGCCTTCGAGCGTTGAACGCCAGAGGATTTCCCATTCGCCAGTGCCCGCGTCGTTGTGAAACGCGACCAGACCGCCGCCAGCTACCATCGCGATAATCTCGGGACGCCCGTCTCCATCGATATCGCCGACGGCCGGGGGAGAGCTGTGCGAGGTGATCTGAAGACTCCCAAGTTCCGCTTGTTGTTCGCACGTCGCTCCGTCGAGAATTCGAATCACGCCCGTCGCTTGCTCGTTGCCACCATCAGACCCATCATCAAACGTCGCGATAATCGAGGGCCGAGGTGGGTCATCCGGTCCCGCGCCCACTCGCAAATCGACGACCATCGGAGTTGAGAGAACATGCAGATGGGCTGGGAATGCGTCGCCTTCGGGGGTTGCATCGAACGCGCACTGCACGGTCGGAGAGAACGAGCCGGCGACAAGCGTGCGGTTGCAGGTCGGATCGGTCTCACCGTCTCCGAAGGAAATGCAGCGTCCATCGAGACAGCGGCTGTCGTTCACACAATCATCCGTACTCTCGCATTCGCCCTCGTCCGTGACGCAGATCATCGCCTCCGAGCACATCTCACCCTCGTCGCAGCAATCTTCACCGCAAGGCATCTCGCAGACCGGCGCGTCGAGTCCAACATCGGCTGTGCCGGAATCCGGCCCATCGCCATCCGGCGCGCCAACATCGAGGCTGGCATCCGGCGTCGCCGCCGCGATGCACGTTCCGTCGATGCACATATCTTCGTCGCGCAGGCAATCGCTGGAGGTGACACATTCCGGTCCCATGGGGTCGCCGCAATCGCAGGCTCCGAGGACGAGAAAAGGGATGAGAAACCGAAGTCGCATTCCCACAGCCTACAACGATTCGAGGAGCAAACGTTACTCCAGCGGCCCGTTGATCGACTCCGAGGCCCGCCTCGCGGCATTTTCACGTAGCCAAGCGCCATCCAATTCTTTCCGGACACATACGAGTTCCGACGGCAAAACGGACGCATCGGCGCACGCAAAACCTTCGACGATTCAGAAAGGAAGTCGGTCATCGGGCGAGAGGCACGTTTGCCGTCCCTGCAAATACCGCCGCGCGAGCGAACGTCACGCTTGCCCGGTCGCCCGCTTGGCCGCATCACTGCGGAGTGACCCAGAAGAGACCCACGATTCTCGTAAGTAACGATGACGGCATCGATGCCCAGGGCATTCGCTCGCTTAGCGCTGCACTCCGCGAGCTGGACGCGGATGTCTTTGTCGTCGCGCCAACCCACGAGCAGAGCGCAATGAGCCACGCTCTCTCCCTCCACCGACCGCTCCGAGTGAGAGAGCGATCGGAGCGCGATTTCGCGATCGACGGCACTCCGGCAGATTGCGTCTACGTCGCAACGCATCACTCGCGGATCTTGCAAGGAGCTTTCCCGGACCTCGTCGTAAGCGGCGTAAATCACGGACCCAACCTCGGAAAAGACGTTGCGTACTCCGGGACGGTCGCAGCTGCGCGCGAAGGAGCGATCCGAGGGGTCCGCGCGCTCGCGGTGAGCTACGGGGGCACTCCCACGAAAGCGGCGATGGACGAGGTCGCATCGCTCGCAAAAAGGATCGCCATCACGTTGCTCGAGACTTCGAGCGATGGAGCAACGCTTCTTAATCTGAACGTACCCGCCCTCCCCTACAAAGGAGTTCGCAAAGCGCTCCTCGGGGTGCGCCGATACGATGAGACCGTTGTCGAGCGCGATGACCCACGCGGGCGACCCTACGTCTGGATCGGAGGCCCAGGTCCCGTCGAAAATCAGCTCATCCCCGAAACAGACGCGGCCGAGTTTGAAAAGGGCTTCGCGACGCTCACCCCTCTACGGGTGGATACAGGCGCGGCAGAACATCTTGACTGGACCGGTACCCTTCTTAACAACTTGAAACAGCCATGAACTTCGAAGCCCTCGCTGCAACCGTCTCCGCCGCAATCACCGATGTTCCGGATTTCCCGAAGGAAGGGATCCTCTTCAAGGATATCTCGACCGTGCTTCAGCGACCGGAAGCCTTTCGAGCTGCGCTCTCGTTCTTTGAGCACGCAGCTCGAGATTCGGACGCCGATGCGATCATCGGCCTTGAGTCCCGAGGATTTCTTTTCGGTGCACCCGTCGCAGCGACGCTCGGCCTGCCCTTCGTGCTCGCAAGAAAACCCGGAAAACTGCCACGCGCCGTCGTGCAAGCCGAATACGAACTCGAATACGGAACCGATGCCCTCGAAATGCACACCGACGCGCTCGGCCCCGCCACGAGAGCACTCATCGTTGACGACCTGATCGCAACGGGCGGCACTGCCGAAGCGGCAGGGAAGCTCGTGCGAAAGGTGGGCGGTGTGGTTGCCGGCTATGCGTTCCTTCTCGAGCTCGATTTCCTCAAAGGACGCGAGCGCCTCGATGCGACGATTCACAGCCTAATTCACGTATAGCCTGATTCACGTGTAGCCTGGGCCTCGTCTCGAAGGCTCGTCACGGGCTTCAAAAGGCTGCGAACGAGGCCTCCCTTTTCATCGTCGTATCACGATGGGCGCCGTGGCGAGGCGATCCGCGACGGCGCGCGAGAAAACACAACCCTCGCGCTGTCCATACCTTCTCGGAAACTCGAGTGCGTGGTTCACATCGCTAGAAGGGCCCTCTTCGGCCAGGAACGCCGGGGCGAGCTTCACTCTTGCTTCGATACACTCGGCATGTCGTCCGCTCTCCGAACCTCGCCTCGGCTCCCCTGACGAAAGATCATCCCTTCTCTCGATGTGATCCCCGCACTAGCAATTGAACATGGCCGCCACGAACGCAAAAACATCAAAGTCGCCTCGCGCACCGGCATCGACAACCCGCATTTCTGCCGGACATCGGCGCTCACGTTTCGAGCAAAAACTCCTCGACCAAGTGGCTCCGCTTCATCGGGCGCTCAGCGAACACGCGCTCTACGGGGAACTAAAGAGTATCGAAGATGTTCGAGTCTTCATGGAAGCGCACATCTTTGCGGTCTGGGATTTCATGTCCCTCGTGAAAGCGCTCCAGCGAACGCTGACCTGCACGTCCTTGCCTTGGGTTCCGGTGCAAGACCACAACGCAGCGAGGTTCATCAACGAGATCGTTCTCGGTGAAGAGAGCGATCTCGATCGCCACGGTGAGTACGCGAGTCATTTCGAAATCTATCTCCAAGCAATGCGTGAAGCCGGTGCCGCCACACTCGGAATCGAAACATTTCTGCTCACTGTGCAGGAGTTCACGGAAGAGGACGTACTGAGAGGAACGCTTTGTTTCGATGCACTTCGAAAGCCCGAGCAGGCGTTTTTGGAAACAACCTTCGGTGCTGTCCGTGCGGGCATGCTCGGCGCGCCTCATCGCCTGGCAGCTGCATTTTCATTCGGCCGCGAGGCACTTCTGCCGGATGTATTCCTGGAGATCGAGTCGAAGACGCCGGCAACTTCTCAGTACGCGCTAACTGGTCTCACATACTATCTACGGCGGCACATTGAGGTCGATGGTGAAGAGCACGGTCCGATGGCGGCGGCGATGGTCCGAAACCTGTGCGGTGACTCCGAACGTCGATGGACTGAAGCGGCCGAAAGTGCGACGCGCGCGCTTCAGGCGCGGCTCAATCTGTGGGATAGCATCCAAAAACGAATCGTAGCGGGCCGAGTCCGCTGAAAGGCAAGAGCGCAAGCAAGACCGAGGGCGGCACTCCGCTCTCTTTCTCGGCGGAGCGCACGTCTAGCCCTCCCGAGCACAGCGACCCGACGTAAAGGCCAACGTTCCAACGGCCCCTGAGGGATTGGTCCTAATCGAGCAGCCGGAGCCCAGGCGGGAGCGCGTCGCCGAAGATCTGTTTTTGGGCGCTGGCGTCGAGCTCGGTGACTTCGCGGACAAGCGTCGACCAGGATTCGGGAGCTTCCGCATCCTTCAGCCGAGCGAGGACCTCACGCTGCGTTTCTTCGGAGACATCACGCTGACGGTCGCCGCTTTTCCGCGAGAGGAGTGTCGCAGCGAGTGCGGCTTGAGGCGCGTCTTTCCAGTCGAAGGTCAGCGCCACTTGTAGCCATTGTGTCGCGACATGCTTCGGCACCACCTCGTGAGCGCTTCCGTACATCGGCACGCGAGCACCGATACGGCCCACTGCCCACCAGGTATCCGGCGCTTCATCATGCTTGTCGAGCCGCTCGACCAGCCAGCCGCCAATCTTCGCTTTCTCTTCAACCGACACACGCTCGAGTGCGCCCGCAAGCCGCACCATCGCTTCGTAGCCGAGGAGCTTTGGTCCCTTAGGTCGTTTGCGCGGCGTGCGGGTCGGCGGATGGAGATACCACTCGATCTGCGACAAGAGTTGCTTCTGCGCCTTGGCATCGAGGCCGCCCGCAATGCGCCGCCACATGGTCCAATACTCCGTGCAGTTCTGCGCTTCTCCAACGAACTGAATGCTGCCGTTCAATACCTGCTTGGTAACCTGCTCCGCACGCCAGGCATCGAGGGGGAATCCGTAGCCGGGACGCATCGTGTAGCCGACAAGATTAAACCAGACCCGCTCGTGATCGGGAGAGCGGCGACGACGTTTGGCACCTGCGAGAAGCTCCCCGAAAAGTTCTCGAAGGAGAGGCGTGTTCCACGTGTCTCGTGCGCCGAGTAGCTTTTCAAGGTCGGGACGGAGGCGTTTCACCGTCTTCGGCTTCACCTCTCCCTTTTGCTTGCTCTTTCCGTACGCCTCAGAGACCCGGGTGCCCGCTTCCTTAAAGCGTGGATGAAGCTGAGCAACGCGATGCGCCTCCTCCTTTTCGCTCTTGCCCTGCCTGAGCTGGAACTCGAGTTTCCATCGCCGCGCCTCATGGATACAGCTCATTTCGAGCGTCCCGATTTCGGTAAGATTCGCGGCAAGAGAAACCGGTACTTCCGGCTTCGTGGTCTCGAGCTCGATGACGGCCGCAATCGGAGGGAGCGCTTTGTATCGCTCTGCGTCGTCCATCTCAATGATATCGCCGGGGCCGATATGCGCGACCCCCGAAGTCGTTGCTGCGAGATGAAAGCGTACAGGCCGGCCCACCTTTAGCGAGAACGACCGCTTCTTGAGAGGAACCTCTTCGCCTTCTTCGGAACCCTTCGGCAGGAGGCAGACGGCGCGCTCCTTTCCATCTTCTTTTCCAAGCAAAAGGAAATAGCTTCGCGCGGAACCGCCACCGATCTTGAGTCCGAGGCCGCGCCGTCCGAGACCATAAGCGACCGCGCCGCGCGCAACCGCTTCGGATGGCGTGTCCCCGTCCAATCGAACCACCGGTCGCCCGAGCCAATCCCCGAGAACATCCGCCACTCGCGTCGAAAGCTGCTCGCTCTGAAAGACGCCACCGTTGAGGAGCAGCGCGTCCGGCAGGAGCGTCCCGCCGTCGAGGGTTCCGCGCAAATCTTCCGTCGAAAGCGCGTCACGAATCGTGTCTTCGTGACGCCGCAAGAACTCCGCGAGGTGCCGGGTGATCGCAGGATCGGAAGCATAGGGCAGACCAAACTCCACAATGCCGGCGCCTCGCCGTTGAACCTCGGCGTCCACATCGATCTTGGGGAAGAAGCCATCAAGAGCGAGCGTCTGAACATCATCCCGAAGAAGCGCATGGCTCTTGGCGGCACCGATCAAGCGGGAGCCGCTACCAAGCAGGGTAACGGTTTCTTTCTCGGGCGCGTCTTCCCCGAGAAGTCGCTCCTTCGCTCGCCGGCAACGTTGAACGAGCTCCGAGAACTTTGTCGCGTTGAGGGTCTTGCCGCCTTCGGCTTCAAGCTTTCGAGCGAGCGCGACATCCATATTGTCCCCGCCGAGCATCAGGTGCTCCCCAACCGCGATGCGGGTCAGCCGCGGTCCGCTTTCGCGAAGCTCGACCCGGATAAGCGTCAGGTCGGTTGTGCCGCCGCCGACATCGACGACCACGGCGAGCCTGGCCTTTCCAAGCGCTCCGGCGACATCCGAACGATGAACATCAAGCCACGCGTAGAATGCCGCTTGAGGCTCTTCGACAAGACGCACGCGAAGCCCTGCTCGTTTCGCGGCCTCGAGGGTCAGCGCCCTAGCCCCTTCGTCGAACGAAGCCGGAACCGTCAGAATAACCTCCTGTTCGGCGAGCGGCGCGTTCGGAAAATCAGCGTCCCACGCTTCGCGCAGGTGTGCGAGATAGAGTTCGCTCGCGTCGACAGGAGAGATCTTCTGCTGGCCTTCGCTGCCGCCCCACGGAAGAATCTTCGCGGTTCGGTCGACTGCGCTATGACTCAACCAGCTCTTTGCGCTCGCGACCAACCGCCCCGGTGTTCGCTCGCCGAGTTTCAGCGCGAGCTCACCGACGATCGGAGGCGCCGCTTCGTCCACGGAGTGCCAGGGCATCCGGCCGTCGTGTGCAGCAAACTCCCCCTCAACACTCAAATAGGCCGCCGAAGGAAGACTCTTTCGACGCGCAATCTCGCCAGGAGAAACGAGCTGGGGAATCGCGAAGCGCTGAACCTCGGGCGGGGCTTCGGTGGTGGCCCCATGCGTATCCGCAAACGCGACCACGGTATGCGTGGTGCCAAGGTCAATGCCGACGAGATAGCGCGAAGAACGAATAGCCATTGGAAGCGAGCACCCTAGCAGCCCCTTGATGAAGTCCAAATCCCGCCTCGAAGCATTTTCACCTCCTCACCGTGGGGCCGATTTTCGCCACGTCTGCGTCATCGCGGCCCCTCAAGATACAGGTCGGTACGAACCCTCACGTTTCGAAATTCCTGTGCGTAGTGCAATTGCACCGCTCAATTCTTTAGCTAAGCTAAAATAAATGGGACGCGACACAACTCAAGCAACCTACCAAGTGATTGTCATCGGCGCCGGATACGCCGGCGTCAGCGCGCTCCACGCAGCGAGCACCTACCTCCGGCCCAACGAGAAGATGCTGGTGGTCGATCAACGACCGGGCTGGGGCGGCAACTGGAGGGAGCAATACGATTTCGTCCGGCTGCATCAGCCGTACGAACACTTTACGGCGTTCGATCAAGACTGGTCGCTTGACCAGCCGCGCACGTATCTCGCCAAACGAGATGAAGTCGTGGACCACCTCCGCGACCTTGGCGAACGGGTTCGCGGAAACCAAGCCCTCGAAACCCTCTTCGGTCACCGATACGTTGGTCATCGAGACGCAGAGGGTGGGCAACTGATCGCGACACTCGTTTCCGAAGACGGTGTGAAGCGGGAGGTTCGTACGAAGCGACTTATCAAAGCCACGGGCTACAACGTTCAGGAGAAGGCCCCGCTACGCTTCACCTCGAACGCAGTGCAGTCTCTCACCCCGGCCGAACTGGCACGCGGCCCTATCGAGACGAACGCGCGCTACTTCGTGGTTGGCAGTGGAAAAACGGCGATGGACACGGTCCTCTACCTGCGCAGGACCGTACCCAATGCGAAGGTCACGCTGATCGCGGGGCGAGGAGCGATGTTCGTCAATCGCGACCGCGCCTTTCCAAGCGATCGCATGGGCCGCTATTTCGGTGGCAAGACATTCGTTGAGCTGACCCTTGATTTCGCGACGCGGTGGGATGGTCAAAATCACGCGGAGCTGATGCGGGAAGCGCTTCGGGAAGGCTCGCTGATTTCACCGCTCGCCGAACCGCACTCGTGCCAGCTTGGCCTGTTGAGTGAAGCGGAACGAACGAACGTGATGGACACGGTGGAAAACGTTCTTCCTGGCCGCCTTGTCGACGTTCAAGACCGCGCTTCGAACGCCGTGATCATCATGGAAAACGGCGCCGAATATATTGCTGGCTCGCCCTCAAAAGATCCCATCATCTTTATCGCTTGTACGGACAACCTCGATGCATTCGAGCCGGAACCCCTGCTCCGCGACGAGGGGCGAGTGCTCGCCCCTCAATCACCGCTCCTGTTTACGGGGCCATCCGCAACGTTTCTCACCCATGCGTGGTTCCTTGGCAAACTCGACACACTCGCGCCGCGGCTGAAACGGCCGCCCACCTTCGGCAATGGCTCAAGCGAAGACAAAAGCGCGCTTCTCGCCGGAGCTTCTTTGGTTCTGCTCCACAACACCCTTTTGCTCCAAGACGTTCTCCCAAGCGAACTCTTCCTCAAAGATAAGTCGAACGTTATCTCTTGGTTTCCGGTTCACCGGCGCCTCTTGATGAACCTCGCGATGAAACGTCATCGCAAACGAATTCAACACCAGGCAGCCACTCTCCTTCCCGGTCATCATTATCCCGAAACGAAGAGTCAGCGCGCGAGTTCTTCCAAGGTTCATATCCGCGCCATCGCTGCGAACGGCCTATCGTTTCGCGCTCGCTGCGCGAACCTCGGCGCAGCAGATACGGGCATCATTCTCCTGCACGGCTTTCCTCAAACCTCCGCCGCGTGGGAGCCTGTGCTGAACGCAGTCGCGGAACAGGGAACGCCAGTCGTCGCGTTTGATCAACGCGGCTATAGCGCGGGGGCGCGTCCCGGAAGAGTGGACGACTACCGCACCGAAAACCTCGTGGAAGATGTCATGGCGATTGCCGATGCGGCTGGGTTTGAGCGCTTTCATTTGGCGGGGCACGACTGGGGCGCGGCGGTCGCCTGGTACACGGCGCTGCAATATCCAGAGCGCTTGCTTTCCCTCGCCGCCCTCTCGGTCCCGCACCCCGTCGCGTTCGCGGACGCGGTAGAAAACGACCCCGAACAACAAGAGGGCAGTCGATACTTTCAGTTCTTCCGGCAGCGCCATCTTCCAGAGCTCCTCTTCGGCAGTTTCGACATGGCCTTTCTTCGGAATTTCCTCAGCGACCTTCCAGGTCATCAGGTGGAAGATTACTGCCGAGTCCTCAGCGAGGATGGAGCGCTCACGGCGACGCTGAACTGGTATCGAGCGATGGACATGCGCCCGCGCCTGCTCGATCCGAACATCAAAACCCCGGTGTTATTCGTTCGCGGCAAAGACGATAAGGAGCTTCGCCACGCGGGCGTGGTGCGACAGCGTCCGTTTATGCCGGAGGACTACCGAGAACTCGAGCTCGACGCAGATCACTGGCTGCTCGAACGCTGTCGCGATCGCATCCTCTCCGAGCTGATGGACCACTGGGCCCGGTCAGAAGAAGACCGTGCCCTTTACCCGCGAGCGACGTCAAAAAGCCGAGGCTGAGAGAGCTCGATCAGGCGCGGGCGAATCATCTCGCGAAGCGGCTCACCCGCATCGAGGAGAATGCCACTCAAGCCGCAACGAAGGGTCCAGCGGCGGTACTCTTCAAGCGTTGTCAGCTCCGCAGCCCAGTCACGGAGCGCGGATCGAAACCCGTGAACGACGTACTCACCGAGCACGTCGGGTGCAAAGTCTCCGCGCATAAGCCCCTGTTCCGCGAGCGCCCGACAAACGTTGGTCGGGAATTCGAGGACACGGCGAAGAATCCCAGAATCAAAGGACCAGAAGCGATGTTGGTTTTCCGCGTAGTTCGCCGCGATCAGCGCCGCTCGATAGTAATCCGGATCTTCTGAGAAGAGCTCCGCAGAGACCAAGATGGAGCGCTCTACAAACGCGAGCACGTCGCCTTCCTCATCCCCCACAAACGCGGGAACCCGGGTCTCCATGACGTCCACCATGCGGGAGACGAGCTCAAAGAGAATCTGTTCTTTTCCTCCAATGAGGTTGTAGAGGGTTGGCTGCGTGACCCCGGCTTCCTTCGCGAGTGCGCGCACGTTTAGCCCCCGGTAGCCGTCACGTACGAGCATCCGGCGCGCAGCATCCAAAATGCGCTGGCGCCGTTCCTCTTTGTTCCGTTCGCGGAGCGACATGAATCGATAGTGCACCGTGCAGGCAGACAATTCTATGTTCGGGTTCCTCACGGCGGAGAGCGACTCGGCCTTTGTCTCGAAACGTCATTCCGTGAGAGTATGCGCGCATGACTACGCATCTCATTGTCGGCGCCAACCGGGGCATCGGACTCGAACTCGCCAAACAGCTTGCATCCCAAACAGGCGCGGAGGTAATCGCGACCACGAGGAAACCGAGCGATGCGCTAAACGCGATCGGTGTTGAAGTGATTGAGGGCATCGACGTCACGGACCACGCGGTTGGAGAAAAACTACTTTCCGCGATCGGCGGACGCTCGCTCGACGGACTCATCGTGAACGCTGGGATCCTCCGCCGCGAATCCCTTGGCGAGCTCGATTTCGAAAGCATTCGCGCTCAGCTTGAGGTCAACGCTCTTGGCCCGCTTCGAGTGATTGACGCATGCCGCGCCAAGCTCGTAGAAGGCTCAAAGGTCGGCATCCTGACAAGCCGGATGGGTTCGGTCGAGGACAACACCTCGGGCGGTATGTACGGCTACCGAATGAGCAAAGCGGCGGTAAATATGGCGGGTAAGTCACTCGCCAATGACCTTGCAAAGTCCAAGGTCGCCGTGCGCCTCCTGCATCCTGGTTACGTGCGAACCGATATGACCGGCAAGAGCGGCCATATCGACGCGGACGAATCGGCCCGGATGCTACTCGAGCGCTACGCCGAGATTACCCTCGAAACGACAGGTCAGTTCTTTCACGCGAACGGCGAAGAGCTGCCTTGGTAGGCAAAGGCGATCGATGAGCGATTCGTTCTACGCGGACCTCCAGCCCTTATCGGACTTCGCCGATGTCGCGAGCCCGTCAGGATACGTTCCCGCCCCGGCGGATTGGTTGCTGGTGATCACGGACGTTGAGGGCTCCACCAAAGCGATCGAAGCGGGACGGTACAAAGACGTCAACGCGCTTGGCGTCGCGGCAATCGTCGCAGTTCAGAACGCGCTCGACGGCCTCGATATCCCCTTCGTCTTCGGCGGCGACGGGGCGACCCTCCTCTGCCCGGCCCACCTCCGCGCGCGTCTCGAGCCAGCCCTTCAAGGCCTAATGCGGCGCGCATCGGAAGGTTTCGACCTTGGCATGCGTGCCGGAATCGTTCCCCTCGATGAACTCTATGCCGCGGGTCACGAAGTTCGCATTGCACGATACCAGGCGAGCGAATTCGCAAGCTTCGCGATGTTCGCCGGCGATGGGGTTAGCGTTGGCGAGGACTGGGTCAAGGATCCCGTTCGCGGGAGGCAATATGCGGTGGAGCCCGGTACAGGCGAAGCGGACTTTCGAGGCTTCGAGTGCCGTTGGCAACCCATCCCATCACGACGAGGAGTTGTGGTCGCCTTACTCGTGCAGGCCACGCAGGCAGACCGGACCGCCGCTGCCGAAACCTACCGTCATGTGATCGAGGGGGTCGATAGGCGCGTCGTGTCCCCTCCGATCGATCCCGCGCGGCTGAACCTCGCGAGCGATTCAAAATCCTTCGACACCGAAGCACGGCTCCTCAGCGGCTCTTCGTCCGGGCTGAAGGCTTCCATTGCGAAGGCGCGCGCAAAAACACTCAACGCAGTCGGCAGCGCGCTTCTGCGCAGTGGCAAACACTTCGCGGATTTCGACGGGGCTCGGTACCGTGACGAGGTCGTCGAGAACTCGGACTATCGAAAGTTCGACGACACGCTACGAATGATCCTCGACGTCACGGAAGACGAACGCAAAGCGCTACTGAGCTTCCTCGAGGAAGAGCACCGTCTTGGGAAAATCGTCTATGGCACACACGCTGCGGCCTCGGCGCTGATGACCTGCGCGGTACGCTCGCACGAAGGAGATCACGTTCATTTCCTCGATGGGAACGACGGCGGCTACGCGCTCGCGGCAAAGCAACTGAAGGCCCAACGAAAAGAACAGAATTCGGGCAACTGAGGACGTCGCTCCACTCGAAACATCCTCCACATTTGCGCGCTCACGCTTGGTCCTGCTGGGGCGAGACTTTCAAGCTCGAAATATGGTAGCTTCGCCCGAGCGTAACGGCGCGCGAGAGGGACTTGTGGACAATCTTTTTCGGCTTCTAGAGCTGGTCAAAAACGAACTCAAAGCGGAAGACGCGCGAATCGAACTAGGCGGAAAGCCGCCGAGCGACGAGCGATTGATCTGGGTGCCGCTCGCCGAAGGGCAACGCGTCGTTGCGGTGGTCGCTGTGGACGACGACGAGCGGGAAGCTTCTCGACTCCGCCTTCGGGAGCTGGTCTCCGCCTTTCAAGGGTCACTGAGTCAGCTTCCGACTCAACGAGAGATGGTCAAGCCGCAAGATGCCCTCGACGACGCGCTCGAGGTCTTGGCGCACCAAGCGCACGCCCGGCTGGCGCTCGTCATTGACGATGCTTCGCCCATGCTATGGGGAACCTCTGGCGATCGCCCCCCTGAGGATGTCGAAGATGCCGAACACGCCGCTCGCGGGCTCCGGCTCGCGAAGGAAAGCAATCTCGATCTTGCGCGAATACTGGCTGGCGAAGTTCCCGCAGAAGGGGCCAGCCCGGAGCTCTCACGGCTCCTCCCCGAGATCCTGGATCGCGCTCAAGGTACCGACCGGGGAACCGAGGCTTGGCGCGTCGCGCTCTCGGATTTCTCGGGAATCGCGAACCTTCGCGAGAAGACTCGAACGAATACTGCGCTGACGCGCTTCTCTGCACATGAAGGCGCACCGCTTCTCGCGCGGCGCTTTGCAAATATCTATTGGATGGTTCTTCTCTTCGATAAGGAGAACTTTTCAGAGCTTCACGCCGAGGCTGCCATGATTCACGCCTCGGCCTGGATGACGCGCCTCGTCTCTTCCCTACCGCCTTATGATCCGAACGGAGGCGGTGGCAGGATTCACAAACTTCGCCGACTTCGACCGGTGTGATCGAAGAAACCATGAGAACCTCTACGTTACCGATTGCCGCGCTCATCGCGCTACTTGGTTTCAGCGGCTGCGAAGGGCCACGGGTCGTGCAGACCTCCACTCGCGACGCACGCTCGGCGTGGGTACGCGTCACGAGCACGGGGCTTCAGGAGATTCCACAGCTACTCGCGCCCTCCTCCTTTCAAATCGGTTTTCGAGAAATCCGGGATGAAAGCACAGTCGTATGTCCGGGCGGTGGCTGCCGGGCGCGCGTCGTCCCCTACGCTGCGACGGCAAGCGTCTCCGGCCGCGGGACAGGTGACCAATCGCTCGATCTCCGCGTCGTCGCGGGTCTGCAAACCGATAGCTTTGGCGTGACCTACGAGGAACGCTGGCCCTGCGCGATGCTCGACGTTCCACGATGCGCGATGACCGTGGACACCGCTCGGGTAGACCCGCGCGGCATCGCAGCCCGTGGCAATTTGGGCCTTCGCATTGACCCAACCACCGGGCTGGTCACGGTCGGCTCAAGCGAACTCGAACTCCTTGCAGGCATCGACGGCGGAGATGTCACGGTGCAGGGAACCAACGCATGCGGGCAGGTTTGGTGCACCCTCGCCAACGTCGCCAATGTCACCGAAACCATCGCAGAACGAGGCAACGAAGGCATGGTCTCGAACGCGCGGCAGGCGATCGAGGCGTTGACGTGTCGACCTTGTTCACAGGGATGCGCGACAGGATCGATCTGCCAGGACGGCATCTGCGTTCGACGGGCCGGTCCAGAGGCCGGGCATTGTGATCCGAGGCCCGTTGGAATGCGCTTTCAGGTTCCCGAAAACTCAAGCGAGGCGATCCGTTTCGATATCGCGTTCGCGGACGCATTGTCTCGAAACCGAGGGGGAATCGAATCCGCCGTCCGAGTCACGTCCTCGCCCTTGAGCGAGAACCCGTGCGTTCCAGACCTTCCTTTGCCGAGCGCAACCCCCATCCCCGAGGGCGCTTTCGATCGGATTTCGGACGGTAACGCGCACCTCGTCCTATTGCTTGCGCAGTCTGCGATCGAGCGAGCTTTCTGGGCGGCGCACCAAGGGGGTGTTGCTTGCATGGAGGTTGATGCAAGCGATGGCTTTGACCTCGGCACGGTTCTCCCCCTTAGCAATCGCGCGTCGGCGCTCGGGCTCGAAGGTGGATTTGCGAAGGTCCGTCCGCGCGCGCTTGCGCAGTTCGAGCTCAACGGCGATTCCGCAAGGGTGACCCTGCCCGAGCTTGTTGTAGAACTTGGCGCGAGCGTCGCAGGCCGTCCTCTTGTCCTCGCTTCCGGGACACTTCGCGCCAGCATGCGCCTCGACTTCGCAGCCGGTGAGGATGGCGTCACGCTTCGATTCTCCGACGTCGATATCGAAACGGTGGAGATACGTTCTCGTCCGATTCTCTCGAGCGACCCCGAAGAGGCCCGACCGACCTTTCAAGTCCTTCAAGGATTGGTTCGGGCGACGATTCCCAATGAACTCACCCTGCCCTTACCCGGGAATCTCTCTCTGGCCTCCGCTCCTCAAGTCGAAGAGTTTGGCAGTGGTTCCAACCTAGTGCGCGGAGTCGTCATTCCGCTGCGAATCGAACGCACCGGTGACGTGGAGACGACACGATGAATCGTCTCAGCATTCTCGTGTTCATTCTACTCACGGCCTGCGGGGGGCCGACGCTACCGGAATATGCCGCGCCCCCACCGCCCCCCTCCGAGGCGTGCGGCCTCTCCTGCGAAACGCCTCTCACTCGGCGCATCGCCGCCTCGATGCAGGGGGAGGAAATCGCGCTCGCGCTCGAGACCAACGATGGCGCGATCCACCTCTCCACTCTCACGGCGGAAGCGTTAAACGCGGGAGAAGCGGGCACCTTCGTTCCCTTGCTTCCCGCGGGCAGTGGTCCGCTTCATGGAATGGCGCGGCGGGGCGAGGGACACGCGCTTCTACTCGGCAGTGCAAACCTCGAAGTTCGCGAAAGCGATGGGGCAGCCACAGCCCTTGCTTTCGAAGGTGAGCTGAGTGAGGTGCTGGATGCATCCCTGTTGAACCTCGGGGACAACCTCTGGGTCGCAGCGCTGCGCGCTTCCGGGGTCACGATTTGGAGGCTACAGGGCGCGGAATCGCGCTCGTTTCAAGTCCGCGAAGACCCTTGTGGCGGAGCGGCGCACATCACCCTCGGCGCCGCCGGACCACAGCTGTGGGTCGCTTGTGCAGGACCGCAGGGAGTCTACGCAGGCGCCTTCGGCGCGGCGATGGAGAGGCTCGCGCCGCGGGGCGAGGGCATTGCGGTTGGCGGTACGGAGGAATACGCGCTCATCACCTGGACCGACTCCCATGGCGTCCAGGGATATCTTCGCGATAAGGAAGGACGAACGCGAGGCTACCGTTTTGATAGCGGCCAACGACCTGGCGAAGGCGCGCGCATGGTCGGCGCCGGGCTGATCGCATCCCCGACATTCGGTGGCGGTCTCCGTCTTGCGTATCAGGACCAAAGCGAAGGCCGGGTTCTTCTCGGCCACTTCTCACCCGAGCGAGGAATCCTACTTTCGGATCACGGTCGCGGCTCTTGGATGCACGCGATGGACCTCGCAGCGGTCCCGGCGGGAACGTTCGCCCTTGCGGTTCGACACGGGGAGCAGGGTCTCGAGAGCCGGATCGACTGGTATCCCGCGCGGCACATGGCCAGCGAGATTCCTGCGAGCACCCCGTGATCCTTCGCTCCGCGAAATTCCGCGTTCTTTACCGAGCGCGCACGCACACGCTCCGCACATCCTGATAGAGTCCGCGCCATGAGCGAACTGCCGACATTTCCTGAGCGCTTTAACCTCGCGGAGTACTACCTCGACGCCCGAGTCCAAGAAGGGCGAGGCGAGCGAATCGCGATGTGCGTCGGCGAAAGAAGCTTTACGTACGCGGAGATTCAAGCGCGCAGCAATCAGCTTCGTCACGCCTTCGGCGCCCGTAGCATCGGTCTCGAAGACCGCGTTCTTATGCTCCTCTTTGATGGACAGGAGTTCGTCGAGACCTGGTTTGGAACCCTCAAAGCGGGGGCGGCCTTTTGCATGGCCAATCCTCTACTGACGGCGGAGGATCTCGAATACCTGGTGAGCTACACCCGCGCTCGCGCAATCGTCGCAGACCACTCTCTCCTCGAGCGCCTGGCCCCGATTGTCGCCGCCCACGAAGCAAAGACCGGAAGGGCTATCACGAAGTTTGCAGTGGGCAGCAATGCGCCACTTCAAGCGGGCTGGGAAGCCTACGAAGATGCGCTTTGCGACCAGCCTACCGCCACCAAGAACGCGGACACATCACGCGACGATGTTGCGGGCTGGCTCTTTACCAGCGGCACAACCGGCAAGCCGAAAGGCGCAGTTCACTATCACCGTCATTTCGCGTTTAACACCGAGGTCTACGCGAAGAACACCCTCGGGCTCAACGAGGACGATGTCTTCGTCAGCGTCTCGCGCCTTTTCTTTGGCTACGGCACCGGCACCAACCTGATGTTTCCCTTTGCGGTCGGCGGTAAAATTGTGCTTTTCCCCGAAAAGCCAACCGCCGATCGGCTCTTCGACGCGATCGAGAAACACCGCGTGACCGTGCTAACGAACGTGCCGGCAATGATTCGACAGATGGTCGACTCCGAACGAGAGGTCGATCTCAGTAGCGTCCGCATCTGTCTAAGCGCCGGCGAAGCGCTTCCCGAACCTCTCTATGTTCGCTGGAAGGCGCGCTTCCCGACCGCCGAGATTCTCGACGGGATTGGTTCCGCGGAGATGTTTCACATCTACATCACGAATCGCCTCGGGGACGTTCGACTGGGCTCACTCGGCCGGCTCGTGGAAGGTTACGAAGCACGGATCGTTCGCCCCGATGGCGGAGAGGCTGGCCCCGGGGAAATGGGGCGTCTTTGGATCAAAGGCGAGTCCGCCGCGCTCTGCTATTTTGGTGATCAAGACAAAAGTCACGCAACGTTCCGAGGGCCGTGGTGCATCTCTGCGGACCTCTTTCGCCGCGATGAGAACGGCTACTTCTATTACGAAGGTCGCAGCGACGACATGCTGAAAGTCCGGGGGCAGTTCGTCTCTCCGCTCGAAATCGAAGAATGCCTCGAGTCGCATCCCTTGGTGAGCCAATGCGCCATCGTTGGCGTCGATGACGGGGAAGGCTTGACGGTTCCCAAAGCGTTCGTGGTCATGACCGAAGGCGAGACCATCGAGAGCGACACCAAGGATGTGCTGACCGAATACTGCAAAACGACGCTAACGCGCTACAAGTTCCCGCGGCTGATTCGTTTCGTCGACTCACTTCCAAGGAACGATCGCGGCAAGGTTATGCGTCGAACGCTTCTCGAAATGCACGCGGCAGAGGAAGCGAAGGCCCTGGCATGACCGCCCCGCAACCGCCGCTCTTTTTGAGCGAGATGAGCTTTGAGACAGCGAACGGATACTTCTCGGAAGAGTGCGTCGGCTTTCTTCCGACCGGCGCCACAGAAGCGCACGGTCCTCACCTACCGCTCAGCACGGACGTGATCATCTCGCGTCACTCTGCGGCGGCCGCTGCGAGAAAATGGCGCGCCCTGGGTCACCGCGCCGTGGTCATGCCCCCGATCGCATATGCCGTCACGGAGTTCGCCGCGAACTTCTCGGGCACGGTATCGATCGGACTCGAGACTGCAACCTCGCTGATCCGTGACGTCATTACGGGCGCAAAACGAGCGGGCATCGCACACGTTGTGATCTGCAACGCTCATCTCGAGCCGGGCAATATTCGCGCGCTCATCGGAGGGCTCAAGGCTGCGAAAGAAGCCGGTGCGTCCGCAGCGTTCCCCGATATCACGCGAAAACCACACGCCTTAAAGCTCGGCGATGAGTTCAAGAGTGGTGCGTGTCACGCCGGCCGATATGAAACCAGCCTGGTTCTTGCGGCCTCGCCCTATTCGGTCGATCAACGACGAGCGAGTGACCTCGCGCCAAATCCATCGTCACTCTCCGTCGCCATTCGGGAAGGGAAAGGAAGCTTCGAAGAAGCAGGAGGCCCCGACGCGTACTTCGGCTACCCTCATGAGGCCACTCCCTCGGAAGGAGCTGAGCTCACCAATACCCTCGCAGATATCTACCTGACGGGGGCCTTTGAACTTACCGGCAAGGAACAACCCTAGGCCGCTCCGCTGTTGATTCGCGCGTGACCTACGGATTCCTATTGCTGATCGCCGCTGCAGGCTATGGCACGCTCGCGCATTATCTCCTTGGATCAGGAACCTTGTCGACGGCTGGGGGTGTCTTCTTTGTTTGGGTCACGCTCGCGCATATCGTCGTCGCTGCCGGCTACCTCGGTGTGGGCGCAAGAGTTTTCGGGAAAAGCCGCGACGGCCAGCGTTCGATCTGGGGCATCCTTGGATGCGGCCCCTACTCCGGCGCTATGCACGTCATTCGGCGAATCTACTTCCTTGCAATCAACGAGGCGCCCTTTCATCAAATGAGCGACACAATCTACGTCGGCCGGCGCGCAAGCTACGCGATGATTCGGGAGATCCCGGGCCTCGCCGCCATCGTGGACATGACGGCCGAGTTCGTTGAGCCGGCCGACCTTCAGGAGGAAATCGGCAAGGGGCGCCTTCGCTATCACTGCCTTCCGACGCTCGACGGGATGCCGCCAAGCGTGGAAGACCTTTCCGCGCTAGTCGCCGAACTCAAGGAGGCGCGAGTCCCAACCTATATCCACTGCGCCGCCGGCCACGGACGGGCCGCGACGGTGGCTGCGGCACTCTTGGTGGCACGAGGCGATGCTGCCGATATTGAAGACGCCGTCTCGAAAATGCGGGCCATTCGCCCGGGGATTCACCCCAGTGGAACGCAGAAGAGAATCGCCGCCGCGGCCGTAGAAGATTTGAAGTGAGGCAAAGATCCGGGTTCTCTCAAAGACCGGACACCCCGCCCTATTTCGACTACGGCGTGCCCCACTCGATCAACCATTTTCCCCACATAGGCTCTCCATTCGGTGCGCCAAACGTAGGACGATTCGACACCATCCTGCAATGAACGGGTAAGGGTCTCGCGCGTCCAGCTCGATTTTCGGACGAGGCGCCTGTGTGCATGCATAGGAGGCGCATCGGGGAGTGCCGCCGACGGAAACGAAAAAGCCCGCCAGAAGGCGGGCTCTCTCGACAGAAAACGAGCTTAGTTGCTGGCGCGGCAACCCTGCGCGTCGTTGTCGTTGTTCGCCGCACGCGCG
>JAHDCI010000323.1 GCA_020629955.1 Myxococcota bacterium
TCCCGGTTCGCGCCTCCGAAAGACCACCGGGTTCCTCGGGTGATGGGAAAGGGGTAGGTTTTAGCCCGCCCAAAATGCCTCGGGAGATACGAACGCGATGCGCATATGTGGAGAGATTTGATAGCCGCCGTCGCGTCCTTCGAGCGCGTCGAAACCAAGTTTCCGCAGGGTCCAGATCGCGGTGCGAAGCCGTTTGCTCGCCGCTTCGTCGCTCATCTTTTCGTCGCGCCAGCCCGATGCGAAGAGCTCTTCTTGGGAGAGGAGTCCTTCGCCGTTCCGATGTGCGCGAAGAAGTCGCTCAAGAACGCGCCTTGGGGCGACGCGACGCCGTAAATCGCAGACCGAGTGGTGGCGTTTGCGAAACGCCGAGCCGTCTTCGAGTGCTTCGATGTCCGGTGCCTGCACCAATTTCCATGCGCGCCGCGCTTCCGCGGAACAGCGGAGAAGATCGGGGGAGGGCGTCCGATTGCGACCCGCCAGGACTTCGCTCGCGAAACGAATGCCAGGGTGCTCAACGTCAAGTGGCGCTACCTGGCGGCCCTGAAGGAACGCAAGATAGGCTGGGCCGAGCGCCTCGAGACCCATCTCCGCGCCGATCCGAAGTTCACTGATCGGTTCAAGGACCGCGGCTGCCCGTTCCGGTTCGCCCGCTTCGAGTTCGAGAAACGCCTCGAGCAACGCGAGCGTGTACACGAGCCGTGCACCGTCTTGATGGAGCTTCGCGTGTTCGAGTTCGAGCTGCGCCTTCGCGAGTTCTCCTCGGTCGATATAGAGGCGCGCTAGTAAGGCGCGAAGGATCGTCTCAAGAAAGCGGTCTCCCGACGCAGCGTAACCTTCCGCCGCGTCTCGAAGTGGGGCTTCCGCCTGATCGAGTTCCCCAAGCTCGTGGAGACAAAAGCCAATATGCCCTCGCTCGGCGGATTCCAGCCTTCGATGCCCAAGCGCCCTCCACTCGAGAAGCACTTCGCGGTGAAGACTTAGGGCTTCTCGAATGGCGCCAGCGCGGTGCGTGGCGCGAGCGAGAAGAGAGCGCTCAAGCGTCGCGCGAACGCGATCGTTCGCTCGTTTCGCGAGTGCAGCAGAAGCGGCGTGATGACGCTGAGCGTTCCGATACGCCCCACGGCTCTGCGCGATGCGGCCTAGTTCGCCCCTTGCGATGGCTTCCTCGCGGTCGCCTTGCGCCAAGGAAGCTGCTTGCTCGTAGAGCGCGTTTGCTGCCGTGAGCTTTCCCTCCCGGCGAAGAAGATGCGCCTTCTCGAGAGTGACAAAGAAGCCTGGCGGGCAGCGATCCAAGATTTCGTGTGCTGCGATAAATGCGCCCGCCCGTCGCTCGAGCGCGGCGAGTGCAACAAGGCGCCGTGCTTCGAGCGCCTCCTCTTCACAAGCGATCCCGAGCGCGGTTTTGACGAGCGCCTGCTCTTCGGAATTCTGAGCAAGCTCGGTCAGCAACAGGGCTGCTCGGACCTGGGCAGGATTCTGCGGGAGACGCAGCCATTCAATGAGGGTCGAACGAATGAGGAGTGGCCCATGCGTTTCTGCAAAGCCGAGGACTTCGGCCATGATCTCTGGGTTTGGGGTTGGGCTCACCAGCGCAGCGCGCGCTTGGCGGGTCAGCGCAAAACCGGACGTCGAGAATGAGAGCAGTCCACTCGACTCAAGCTCGTCCAGCGATTCGGGTGAAACAAGCTGATTCACGAGGGCGCGTGGAGCGCCAAGCGGGAAATGCGCGAGCAAAACCGCTGCGCGATACGTTGCCGGCGTGAGTATCGCCGCAAGGTCGCGTGTTGCACGCTCCAGGTCGTAAACAAGCTTCCCCAGTACCTTTGTGCGCCGGCTGTGGTGCCGGACCAATTGCGGGGTTCGCTCAACATCCTTCAAAAAAGCGAGTACCTCTTCCGAAGGCAGTTCGCGTTCGACATCCCGCCAAAGTCGCAGTGCACTCTCGAGCGATAACGGCTGGAGTGTGAGCGTCGCGCGGAGGCGCGATCGTCGCTGGGTGAGGATGACCTTGCAGCGCAGATTCTCGAGCAGAGTTTCCAGCGCCGATCCCATTTGATCCACCGCATCAAGGATGACGGCGGACTCCCGATTCAAGATCGTCACCGTCTGCTCGATGGAGGAGAGGGGCAGATCCGGACACAGGCTCTCTTGCACGCGACGAAAGAGTTCGGCCTCTGTCGAAGCGTCGAGCAATGAGATCCAGGCGGCCCTTGGAAACGCAATCGCGACCAGGGTGCTTTTGCCGCTACCAGGTCCGCCCTCGACGACCGTTTGATGGGCCCGGGAACGCCGAAGCTTCGCAAGCTCCTGTTCTCGTCCCACGAACACTAAAAGGTATCTCCGAAACGGATGTAAGAACCTATATTCATTGAAAAAACGACGTCCTTTTGGTGCCAATTGAAAAAGGCGCGCTCCGTATCGGAACGCGCCTCGATCGCGAGATCAAAACAATCAGCCGCGGCCCATCTGAAGGCGCTCCCCAAGGAAACCGCCAAGCAGCGTGACCATCACCCCGATGATGCCGCCGAATACGAGGGCGAGCGGCGATAGCGGAAAGACGTCCGCAATATGGTTCAGCCACCAGAGTGCCGGAATGACGGCGATCACGGCTCCGACGGTCGGCTCGATGAAGGTCTTTCCTGGGCTCAGTCGAGCGACGATCGCGCCACCCACGAAGAGCAGCGCAGTCAGAATGATCAACCCTTGGGAACCCTGTGGGTCAAAAGCATCGATCGCCATCGGGAGCGCGACGAGCACGATTCCGAGCAGCAAGGCATAGACAACAAAGCTGACCCCGACCCACTTCCAGTCGAAACCGTCTTGCTGATATCGTCGTGCGTGCTGTTCTTCTGCTGTTAATTCACGGGCTTCGAACCGATCAAGCGTCGCTCCACACGAGGAACAACGCTGATTTTTAGGGTCGTTCTTCGCTCCGCAGACAGTACAGGTTCGTTCCTTCTCGGCGGCCATTGCCAGTCCTCCAGAAGCGCATTCGAACAGAGGTTCGACCAGAACGCAACTACGTTTGTTGCTTTCTTGCTCGGTTTTCCAAATCGCAGGATCCGCGGTTCGCCTTCGCGATAGATCGAAAAGCGTTCACGTTCCCAACGTGTGAGATTACGCAACCTCATTTTAAGCGTTATGGAAGTGTACGGACTTTGCACGTTGAAATGATTGAGTTTCCCCTCAACGCCCCAGCATTGTCACCTGGGCGCTCAACCCGTTGCAATCATGGGAGGAGACAAGAAATTGCCGATCGAGACATCCTGTCGCGCCGCGTCAATTCCAGTCGAAAACAGCAAACGCCTAAAATCCAAAGGTCATTCCCAACTTTTTCAGATCTGGCACGCGGGTTGCGAATACAAGCGGCGGCGGCTACAGAACCGCCTCCGTCACCGTAAAGTTATTTACGGCGGCGTACTGGCACCTTTTTTCTAATCTCAGCAATGAGTCGCGAAGCACTTTTTGGAGGCTTCTTCGAATGCAGCGTTTCCTTTCTACTTTGATCACCGCCGGCGTCCTGATGGGCGCGCTGGTCGGTTGCCAAGATTCACCGGCGATTAATCGCGTCGGCGTGAATGTGGTGGACAAGAGCTTGTTCACCGGGTCTTGGTACTATTCCCGCACGACGATTGACGTCGCCTA
>JAHDCI010000324.1 GCA_020629955.1 Myxococcota bacterium
CGACTCTCGCCGAGACGTTTTAGGGTTCTCGCAACGCTCGCGACGAGGGCTTCGCGCGAGGAGAGAGGGGTCTTTCTGAAAGTTTCTGAAAGACCCCTTAATCCGAATCAGCGGCTGCAAAGTCGAAGAACGCGCGAGAATCCTCACCGCTCTCAACACGAACGGTCCGGTTATGTTCCGCACCGTCACGGTCTACGAAGCGCAAGCGATGCGTGCCTGCCGGTAGAGACTCACGACCGATCGGCGTGGTGCCGAGCAAGCGGCCGCCAACGTAGACTTTCGACCAAGGTCGGGTGTTGATGGAGATGGTTCCAGGGCCCGCGGATTCGTTCGCATCCATCACCGCTTCCATCGCACTCTCCACAGCGCTTTCCATCGTGCTGTCCATGCTGGAGTCGTCAACGCCGCGATCGCTCATGCGGCTTCCCATTCGGGCAACCATCGCGCGCGGCGGCAAAGTAATGCTCGGCGCCTCCATGCCTTCCGTAACGACGAGCTCCGAACGGTGCGTGCGTCGTCCTTCCGCAGAGAGCTCAACCGTATACGTCCCCGGTGCGAGTTCGAGAGTGAGCGGCGTGACGCCGCGAGACGTTCCGTCGATCCGGACCGTCGCACCGGAAGGTTCGGAGCCAAACGGCACGCGGACCATCGCGGGGGCGTCGGGCTGCTCCGGTGTTGCCTCTTGAGTCCCTGCGTTTTCCCCAGGTTCTACGGGTGTCGGCTGAACGGGCGTGGGCTGCACTGGCGTTGGCTGAACCGGGTCACTGCCAGGCACGACGCCAACGGGCGTCACCGGCGTAACTCCCACTTGAGGCGGCACGTTCTCGGCGACCGGGTCCGGCCGGCCAAACATGAACCAGAAGAAGGCGCCACCGCAGCAAAGAAGAAGGAGCAGAAGCGCGACGATGCCGAAGGCTTTCTTGTTGCTCATCTCATCTTCGCGAATCGGCGACTCCGCGGCGAGCTTGCCCGTGACCACGGCGCTTGGAGCGAGGGGTTCCGCAGAAAGGAGAATCTCCGCGGAAGAAGGCGCGGGTGGAGAATGACGCTCGAGCGAGGGCGGAGCCGACTCGGTCATCACATGATTCTCTGCACTCGGCGCTTCTTCGATCTCGATCGGAAGCTCCGGCATAGGCGGCCGGGGGTTCTTCGCGACGAGCGCGCTCGCGGCCCCCGGAGGTGGCGTCAGGCGGGCATCTGGAAGCTCTTGGAACGAACGTCCGAAAGGAGTGGAGTCGACCATCGGCCCCTGCCCCAACCGGTCGCCTAGCACGCTTGAAAGAAATTCGGTGATGCGTGGCGGCGGAACCACTTCACCTTCTTTCGCGAGCCAGCTCTCGAGGGCAATCTGAAGGTCGCCCGCGGTCGCGAAACGGTCTTCCGGCTCTTTCGCGAGACAGCGTTGAAGCACCTCATCGAGTTCAACGGGCAGATCCGGCCGGAGGGTCAACAGCGAGGGCACTCGGTCTTCGAGGACGCTCCGCATCGTCTCGTACTGAGTCTTCCGGTGATAGAGCGGCAGCCCCGTGAGCGTCTCGTACAAGACAACGCCGAGCGAGAAGATGTCGGCGCGACCATCGATCGGATCGCCCGTACACTGCTGCGGCGACATATACGCGAACTTGCCCTTTACCTGGCCGTCTTCGGTCGCCGAATCCTGATCCGCGGACTTCGCGATTCCAAAGTCGAGCAACTTCACCGCGCCGTCGTTGCTGATCATGATGTTCTGCGGGCTCACGTCGCGGTGCACGATGTTGAGCGGCGCACCATCATCATCTCGAAGGTGGTGCGCGTAGTGCAGCGCCTCGGCAACGATCGCGATCAGCTTCACAGCGATGGGCGGCGGGACTCCGCCAGCTTCCCGGGCCTTCCGGATCAGTTTGCCGAGCGCCACGCCGTCGACCCACTCCATCGCCAGAAAGTAGGAACCTTCTTCTTCACCGAACTCGTAAAGGTGAACGATCGCCGGGTGGTTCAAGCGAACCGCGAGGCGTGCTTCTTCGAAGAACATTTTGGCGAAGGCCGGATTGTCGGCGACCTTCTGCAAGACTCGCTTGATCACGAGGTGACGGTGGCCCGCTCCTTGAACGTTCTCCGGCTCGCGCGCGAGGTAGATTTCGGCCATTCCGCCCACTGCGAGCCGACCGAGCAGCTCGTAGCGACCGAAGTCCTGCAACGCAGGCAGATGTTTGACCATGGAGCGTTCGGCGACCACGGCCCCATCATAGCGGATCCGGCGCAGAGAACGAGAGTTCCTTGCGCTTTGATGCGGAATTGTTTCGCCCACCGATCCGGGCCACGCGCTCCAACGCCTGCTACAAACGAGAGGTGATGGAGACCAACGTGAAAAATCAGACGGAAAGCGCTCAAGGCTCCTCCTCGGGCAGCGAAACCGACGCTTGGGTGCGGACACTTGCAGAGAACGCCCGTCATGCGTGTGCCGATCTTCGGAAAAGCGCTACCGACGCAAAAAATGTCGCGCTTCGCGCCGGAGCGAAAGCGCTTCGCGCGGCGACGACGGAGCTCATCGAGGTCAATGCAAAGGATGTCGCTTTTGCGAAAGAGCGAGGTCGAAACGCAGCCTTTATCGACCGCTTGGTACTGACCGAAGCGCGCGTCGAGTCGATGGCCACGGCGCTCGAGCAGATCGCGGAACTTCCCGATCCTGTCGGACGCGATCTCGGAGTGTATGAGCGTCCGAATGGCCTTCGCATCGAACGCGTCGCGGTCCCGATCGGTGTTATCGGGATGATTTACGAATCCCGTCCAAACGTCGGAGCGGACGCGAGCGCACTCTGCCTGAAATCGGGCAACGCCGTGCTGCTGCGCGGAGGCTCGGAGAGCCTTCATTCGACGCGCGTGATCGTGCGATGCATCCGCGAAGGTCTCGAGGTCGCCCATCTCCCGATGGATTCGGTGCAGCTCCTCGACACGAAAGATCGCGGCGCCGTTCGCGCGCTGCTTCGCTGTACAGAGTTCGTCGATTTGGTCATTCCGCGAGGTGGCAAAAGCTTGGTCTCCCTCGTCCGCGACGAGGCCCGGGTGCCCACCCTCCTTCACCTCGAGGGCAACTGCCATACGTACGTTCACGGCGAAGCGGATCTTGCCAAAGCTGTGGCGGTCACGCGGAACGCGAAGATGCGACGCACGGGGATCTGCGGCGCGACGGAG
Organism: Myxococcota bacterium; assembly: GCA_020629955.1. Classification (GTDB taxonomy): domain Bacteria; phylum Myxococcota_A; class Polyangia; order Polyangiales; family Houyiibacteriaceae; genus JAHDCI01. The sequence goes on from JAHDCI010000324.1 coordinate 3,172, forward strand.
AGCCTCGTGATCGATCGCTCCATCGCGGCTACGTTCCTTCCGGCAATTCTCGATGCGCTTGGGGAATGCGAAGTGCGAGGTGAAGCCGAGGCGCAGGCGATCGACGCGCGGGTTCAGCCAGTCAGCGCGGAAGACTGGGATACCGAATACCTCGACGCGATCGTGAGCGTGAAGCTGGTCGGTGGTCCGAGCGAAGGCATTGCGTTTGTCGCAAAACACTCTTCCGCCCACACCGACGCAATCCTGACCGAAAACCAAGAGGTCGCGGCACGTTTCCTAGAAGAGATCGACTCGGCCGTGGTGATGCACAACGCGTCCACGCAGTTCTCGGACGGGGGCGAGTTTGGCTTCGGGGCCGAGATCGGCATCGCGACTGGGAAAATGCATGCGCGGGGTCCCGTTGGGCTGGAGCAGCTGACGACCTTTAAGTATCG
>JAHDCI010000325.1 GCA_020629955.1 Myxococcota bacterium
GCCCAACCGACGGCTTCCTCGGACGCCGAAGCGCAGGCGCTCTTTCAAGCCGGTCGCGTCGCGTATGATGACGCGCGTTACGAAGATGCGCTCGGGTATTTTCAGCGTTCGCTGGAGCTGAGTGGCCGAGCGGAGCTTCACTACAATGTGGGTCAGACCGCGGACCGTTTGCGTCAAGATGAGCTTGCGATTTCGTCGTTTGAATCGTTCCTTGCGGGGGTCGGGGAAGATCACCCACGGCGGCGTGAGATTCAGGCGCGGCTCGACGTGCTTCGGGCGCAGCAGACGCCAGAGCCGGTCGCCGAGCCGGAGCCGGTTGCAGAGCCCGAACCGGTCGCCGAGCCCGAACCGGTCGCCGAGCCCGAACCGGTTGCTGAGCCCGAACCGGTGCCAAGTCCCGAGGACGCAGCGCGCCAGCAAGTCGCGATGCCTCAGGAGCCGGTGGCGCCAGAGCCTCGTGAGGACGAAGGCGGGATGTCCCCAATCGTTCCGATCTTGATCGTTGTCGGCGTGCTCGCGGTCGCCGGCGGGGTCACGGCTGCGGTATTGCTCTCGAACGATCCTTACGAGCCCAATAGCGGCGTAACCTTTCAAACGCTGCGTTTCGGACAGTAGCCCTGCACAAATTGCCGGGGATGGTTGCTAAACATCGACGAATCGCGAATGCCGCTTGATCTCAGGCCGAAGTCAGCGGCACCCTGTAGCCCGTGAGCAACGGCCCGCCCAAACCCCCCAAGCCTCCGCCTCCGCCGCCTTTGCCGACGGGCGTTGGCGCGGCGGCGACGCCTCCTCGATCTCCTTTTCATTCGGCGACGAATGCGACGCGTTCGAGCGCCGAGCCTCCTGCTGCTCCGGCCCGTCCGCGCCCCAAGACAATCCCGCCTGTTCCGGCTGCGACTCAGGCGCGGATGAAACTCGCGAAGACCGCGATGCGGCTTCGGGATGAGCAGCTTCGCGCCCGCATTGTCTATGTCGAGCCGCAGAACGAGACCAACGCGGAACTCGACGCGATCACGGCGCGCGTGGTGGCTCAGCTTCAAGAACTTCAACAAGCGGGGATGGGCGCACGCACCCCCAGCGATCCTCAGAAGGTTGAGATTCAGCTGATTCGGGCGCTGCGCGAGCTGCTCGAGAAGATGCTCTCCGCGCGGCGGGAGCATTTCCTTCGACACAAGATCGAATTGGTGCAGCGGCGAATCGCCAATCTCTACTTCTCCAGCGAGATTACAACGACGGGCGGCGACCCTTTCACGAGCACCTTTCACCACGCGGACGAGGCGCTGCTCGCCGCCTTGCAGCGACACTCCGCCGGCATTCGCGCGGACCTTGAACGCTTTCATTTCTCGGATGAAACCTCGCGGATGATCGCGCTCTCGCGTTTGCAACGGATGGAGAAGAAGCTGGCTTCGGACGTGCTCGCACGCACGCGACCCGAGCTCGAACGGCTTCTCGTGACCTACCGGGACGTCCTGCTGGTTTTCTTGATGCGCGATTTCCGCGAGACCCTCGGCGAGTTTGCTTGGGAGGTTGTTCAGCAGAGCCAACTCGCGCGCGGCCATCAGCTCTCGTATAAGATTCTCGCTTCGCAGTTTCCACGCTTTCGCGAGGTCTTCGAGTCCAAGTTTATGGACCGGTTGCTGAGCAACCTTCAGGCGCCTCTCGCGCAGAGAATCGAGGAAGAGGGTAGCCTTCGGGAAGAGACGGTACGTTTTGCCGCCGACCCGCGGATCTACGCCGAGATATGCGCGGTGATGTGCAACGCGATCTACGATTACCTACATGGGGAAGGCTTCCTCGACCTCCCGGTTCAGTGGCAGCAACAGCTCTACGACGAGGAATGAACATCGCTCCACGTCGTCGAACGCGATTCCTGAGTGATTGTCCGAGGTTTCGAATGCCCACGCCCATCCTGGAACCAGGGCGAAGAATGCGCTCGCCACGAAGCGAATAAGCGACCTCCCGAAAGCGGGGATCGTGCACGCGCGCGCTGAACGATCGGCAGTGCAACAAACATGAATTGGGCTTGGCAAACTCACCGTGATTCTTGCTCAATAGTTCAACTTGTCGTGTTCTTAGGCTACGCTCGCGCCCGTGTTGGACCCGAAACACGAAGCGATCAGACAAACCTGCGTCGAGCGAGCGGATACGTGGCTCGACACGCTCTCCGCGTCGCTCGATTTTCGTTCGCCCATGGGACCGACACTCGCGCTTCGTGCGATCGGTCGAGGGCAGTGCCATATCGCGCGGGCTGCGCAGGAATTTTGGCAGAATCGCTCGACGGGCGGTGTCGGCAGCGATGCTCGATATCGATGGGAGCTGACGCACGAGCGCGCTGGAGGAGCGGAGTATGTCCCCGCGCTGGAAAGCTGGGAGTTTCGACCGAGCGATGCGCCACTGATCGAGCGTCAGGGAGTGGAGTTTGGCGACAAACTTCTTTTGCCTTTGATCGTCGCGGACGCTTGTGAGCTTCTGCTCAAGAAGGAGTTTGAGCAAAGCTGGTTCGAGGAAGCGGCGCCAGCGTTTCGCCGCGACATCGCGCGTTATCTTCATGGGCAAGCGGCGACCTCCGATCTCCTTATGCTCTTCGCGCTCTCGTTGCGACCCAACGCCCTTTCCGCGTTTAAGCCTTTTGCGCTCGCAATCAGCTCCTACTTCGTACCGACCGCAAAGCGCGAGGGCATCGTGCACGGGCTACGATATCCCTATCACGAGACTCCCCTGCTAAGCGCGAGCGCCATGCTCGCAGAAGGGCTCTTCGCGTGCGAGACAGAGACTCCTCTGCTCGCGCGTCTTCTTCGTTCGATCGCCGATCAGGAGAAGGAGGAGGGGTTTTGCGACGTGGACAATCCCCCCGATCCTTTCACGAACTTCCTCGCGGCACGGCTGCTTTCGAAGCTCGATCCGGCCTTCGATCCCGAGCGCAGCATCGCGCATCTCGCCAGATGGCAAGAGGCGAAAGGCTTCTGGCGATTCCTCGGGCCCGAGACACCTTGGTTTACGTGGGAGATCACAAAGTGGCTGGCAAGTGCGGGCAAACCCTTCGCGACGCGCTTCGAGTTTCCGCCGATCGAGGAGATGCGCAGGGACCAGAAGACGAAGCTGCCTTATTACGCGTACTTCGTTGATGTCGCGACCCTGATGCGTGCGACCCCAGGTCTCTCGGAGGCTTCGGTCGAGGTGGCTTTCCTGGATCTCGCGGGATTCCGTGAGTTCAACAATACGTACGGGCAGGACGCCGGGGACGATGTGCTCTGCGCATTCGCGGAGACTCTCAGTGAGCTGGAGAACGCGGTTGTGATTCGCGACGGCGGCGATGAATTCTTAGTTATCGGCGCACCCACCGGGACGGGCTTACGACAGGCGATGGTCGATTTCCGCGAGCGATGGCCGAAGCGATTTGTGGAGCGTTTCGGCGCGGACGTACCTCCCGTCGTCTCACGGGCGATCATGGGTACGTGCCGTGGGGCCACGTTGCGCAGTGCTCGCGAAATACTCGGGCGCCACGTTGGACAACTTAAGCACCGCGAGCGCGAGCTCGGCCGGATCGGCCTTCTTGAAGACCTTGGCGAGCTGTCTTCTTTCTGAAGGGGTCTTTCATAAAG
>JAHDCI010000326.1 GCA_020629955.1 Myxococcota bacterium
CACCTTCGCCGGGCGGAAGTGCCTCCACGCAGACGCGGGTCAAAACGTCGATGAAGTAGCAATCCCAGCCGTCATCGCCACCCCCAGCAGGGGTCGATGGTTCGGGGTTCGTGCAGCGCGTGCCGCCGTTAAACTCATCGCATTCCCACTGGCCGTCGCTTCCGCCGTCCGCGGGGACCTCGCAGCCGCTCGGATTCACGCAATCGCAGATCGTTCCACCGAACTCATCGTACGAGCAAGACCAATCCGAGGCGCTGGATCCTCCACCCGCGCCGGGATATTCAAAGCCCGGGTTCGTACAAACCTGGCGCCCATTGTCCTCTTCGCAGCCCCAAAAACCGTCGCAATAGAGCTGACATTCACGCTCGCTGCGTCCCGATTCAATGCAATCCGGATCGATTGGGCAGCGATCCGCACCGGTCACATTGGACGGCGCTTCCGGAGCACGCTCGGGCGGGATGGGGTTGCCGCAATCGCATGCCGCGATCGTTAGCGTGAACAAGAGGAGAGGGGATCTGAGAAAGCGATTCATGGGAGAGTCCAGCCCTATAGGCTATGGGAACGGGCTCTACGTGACAAGGCAGCCGAGAATCGAATTCGCTCGAAAACTCGCGAACTGCTTTCACGATCGCTGAATTTTTCCGAAATCAGCTGTCCGGCAATTCGGACGCGGTGAGGAGCGCCTTTCGCGTTTCCGGACAAAGGACTTCTTCGAGAACGTCGCGGGTGACGTCCGCTTCGCCGCGGTTGGAAAGTACCTCGGCAACTCGTACGCGCAGCTCTCGCGGGGATCGGGGATGTCGAAGGACTTCCTCAAGTGTCTCCGTCGGCACATCGTCGGCTTGCACATCACGGTATTCACTCGCCGCTCGGAAGAGCGCCGTCGGCGCATCCGGGGCATCCGATTGTTGATACGACTCGAAGAGCCGAACAGCGGCTTCGGCGATAGGTTGATCCTCGGAATGGAGATGGATCACATGATTGGATTGCCAATAAAACCGCTTCTTTTTTCGGGTGACCCGCAATATCGGTCGCGAACCGCGTTTGGTCACCTTAATGGAGGCGACATCTTTCCAGGCGAGAAAATGTCGGTTCACGCGCATCCCGTCCGGCCCGAAAGTGAACCGGAGGGTGCGGCCCAAAAATAGGAGAGCCGCCAATAATGCGAACCAAGTTCCCTCCGAAAACCAACGGGCGGTGCTGGTCGGCACACCCCGCCAAGAAAACACCTTTATAAAACACCAGTAAAGAATGATCATCCGCTGGTGATTGGAGAATCGAAGGAGCCGACCGTCGGCCTTTGCTTTCGGATTTCGAAACCATGCAGCGATTCGTGTCCTCAGTTTCATCGAGCATCTCCGACCGAGACATCCATCGCTCCGCGCATTTCCGCACAGACGCAGTTCTCGTTCGCCGCTCGAAATGCCGTTCCCACGAATAGGAAAGGGAACCTCTCTCGAATCATGTTGGCTTTCATGACTCGATCACTCGGCGGAGGGCGCGATTCGCCTCCGGGCAGAGAAGTTCTTCGAGAGCCTCTTCCGCGCGCTCCCCCTCCCCTCGCTCGATGAGCAGCTCCGCAACGCGAACCCGAACTCGCTGTTCTGTCTTGGGATGCGTTAGGATCGACGCGAGCTTTTCCGAATCAATATCGCTCGGACTCGCTTCGCGATACTCACTTGGCGAAACGAAGAGCGATGGCGGAATGTCGGGAGAGTCGCCGTTTTTGAACTGGTCGTACAAATCGAGCACCTTCGCAACCAGGGTGGAGTCTCGCTGCTTGAGCTGAATCGAGTGGACTGCGGGTTTCCAAAAAGGCGCTTTTTCGATCGTCGCGATATCGAGCATCAGCTGGTTTCGACGACGAACAAATCGAGGTCGCCGGAGCTCGCTCCACGAGAAGAACCGACGATTGATGCGGACTCCGTCTCGGCCGATGAGGTAGCGCGTTCCGTAAATCATCGTTCCCGCCATAAGAAGGATCGAAGCCAAGAGCCCTCCCACAATCCACAGCCGAAGAGGAGTATCGGGTCCAAGGTTGGTAAAGCTAACGCAGCAAATCAGCAGCCCGGGAAGCCCCGCGAGATAGCGCTGCAGAAACTCGATGCGGCCGCCCATCTCGCGAGCGCCCGACCTCTGAAACCACCGTCGAAAAAACGCCTTCACGGCCCATGTGCGCTCTGAACCAACACGGCTCGTTGCTGCGCGTCCGAAACCGAGATCGTCGTGCCCACGCGCTTCCCGCCATCGTTCCAGACGAGGGTCACCAACTTCGGGTAGCGCGTATCCTGCACGATCTGCTCGATCGCCTGTCGAGGTACATTGTAAGCGCGTTCGGAACCGAGAAGCGTATCGACAAACATCGTCGCGAGCGTCCACGCGCCCATGGCCAGCGCGAGCGCGATCATCGCGACTAGCACCGGACCTTTTCGATAGGCCATGAAATCGAACCCCGCCTCTTCGACGAGCATCGCGACAACCGCGGTGAGCACGATCGCAACGATGGCCGCGATAACGCCAACCAAGATCCGAAGCCAGGTCGACGCTTGTTTGCAGCGGAGCGCCCAGCCCGCTTGTACAATCTGAATGGACCCTCTCCCAACAAAGCCGAATTTGTCGAGACCACTGACATTCGAGAACGAACCTTTGACTTCCACCGGCTCAGCATACGCACGCTTTCGGAAACAACACCAACGATGAACGCCGCAAAAATGATGCCTCGAGGGAACGGAACCTGCGTTTATCTGTCAGCCATCGAGTCATGTTGAAACAGAGCACATTCATCGCGCTAATCTTCACCGCCCTCGGGACATTCTCCGCAAACGCCCAAGATTCCGGGATGGGGACCAATCTTCTCGCGGTCGCCGAAGATGGCTCGACGCACATGATTCGGCAGGTCTACGGCCGCTTCGAAGTCGAGCCTGCCCAGCGATCCAACCAGCGCTTCGGCAGAATCCGGGTGCACTCGGGGCTCGCCTTTCGGGCCCGCGCGACCGAAGCAACAACGCTCCCGCTGTACGCCGTCGGCACCTTCGCGCATGGGATGATCCGCGTCGCCGAAAACAGTGGTGCGATGCGGATCGACTCCATGCATCGTGCGGGCAGGTCACGCGTGCGCGTGCGACTCAACGCGAAGGAGAGGATGGTCTTTCCCTCCATCGTGATGAGCTCAAACGCGGTCCGAAGCGGCGACCAAAACGAGGTCGGTGGTGAGCCCGAAGTCACTGGGGGCCTACAGGTCGAGAGACGCACGCGCCTGTGCGCACGCCCCGGCCGAGAGTGCGTGGCGATCGCGTTCTCGCAAGGAATCTTCGCGCAAGTCTCGGTGGAAGGCCGATGGACCGAGATTCACTTTCGCGACGCTGAGCTCGAGGTACGAGGGTTCGTTCCGACCGCAGCATTGATCAACGGTGGCCGCTGGCACACAGGCCACGTCGGCGGGCTCGGTGATGGGTGTCCTGCCTACGGAATCAGCGCAATCTTGGAACCGAACGCGCCGGTGCACCGTAGCGCAGAGGGCCCGCGATTTGCGCGCGCGCCCGAGGAACCGGAGAGCGCCTACATCATCGAGAGCACCGAAGCATGGCTTCAAATCGTGACCG
>JAHDCI010000327.1 GCA_020629955.1 Myxococcota bacterium
GCCCGGACGCACCTCTTGAAGCTAGCGCAGACGCTCCGGAACGAGGAGTTCCTGGTCGATGGTGACTTTCGCGGCGGTTCGATGAAGAGCCAGATGCGGCGCGCCAACAAATCGGGTGCGCGCTGCGCGATTGTGATCGGGCAGAGCGAGATTGAAAAGGGCGTCGTTCAGTTGAAGGATTTGCGTCAGAGCGAGCAGCGAGAAGTTGCCATCGCAGACCTTCCTGCGGCGCTTCACGAGATTCGATTCGAACAGGCGTAGCCGGCGCTCAGTTTGAGAGGCGACGGCGCCTTCCTATGGTGAAGAAATGCCAAAGCGGCGATGGACAGCGAGTTGCGATCCGTCTTCCGCGAGGAGCCGGACAGACTGAACCTCCTGAATATCTTCCTCGAATCTTAGAACCAAGTTCTCTTGATGGTTGCAGGACGTCAAAGGGACTTCAGGAGGAATCGGGAGTAGCTCGATGGTCAGCATTTCGCCGGAGCGCGCTGCGCTGAGCTGGTTCGAAGTGCCGCAGTTTTGCGTCAACCCGGAGATGATGACCTGCAACCCTCGAGGGTCCCGCGAAGCGTGGAGCGTCGTTGTGGATGCGGGCGGACATACTTGGACGCTCTCGACGATCAGCGGAACCCGTTCGTCACATCCAGCGCCTGCCGATACCGAAAGGAAAGCCAGAACGATTTTCCAGGCGGCCGGCCATTTCTCCGGGAGGCTCAACGCTTACCAATCGTGCCGGGCGATCTCCGTGCCGTCGGTGCCGACCAAGCGAGCTGCGCGCACACCGTCAACACCTGCGTCGAAGCGGATCACGATCTCGTGCTTCTGCCCGCAGCGCGTTAGCGGCGTACCTTCCGGAATCGCCTGAAGCGTCAATGTGAGACTACCGCCAGAGCGGCTGGGCACCAATACGGGCGGCACGGCGCAGTTGTGGTTGAGTTCTGACACGGTCACGCGGAGCACGCCGCCTTCGGTCGAAGCGCTCACGGCGGTCTGCGGGGAGCCGCCCATCGGGGTGCGGCGGTCGCTCTCCACGGCGTAGCGGATATCGCCTTCTCGTGCCGGGACCAGTCCTCCGCGTACGATCTCGCTGCCGTCCTGGGCGAGGAGAACGACGGTCTCGAGTGTGCTCTCTTCGTCTTCAACCCGAAGTTGCACATTGTGCCGTCCCATGCAGCGCGCGACCGGACCTTCGGGCGGGCGAACCTGAAGCGTGAGCACGCTTCCCTCACGACGCTCCTCCGTGACGGTTGGCTCGGGCGAACAATGACCGCTCAGGTCCCGGATCAGGATATCGACGACACCCGCAGCGCGGCGGCTCATCGAGACTTCCGGGTTTGCGGGTGCTTGCATGGCCATTCGACTCGTTGCCGCGCGACTTCCGGGGAGCGCATCTTGTGCGGCTTCGGTCGGTGCGGCGGCCTGCTCCAGTGCGGTCTCTGCTGCGGCAGATTCAACCGCCATGGTCGCGACCTCACTTTGAGCCGGATCCGCGGTGGTTTCTGCGTTCTGGGCTCCGCCGCATGCGAAAGCACCCGACGAGAGCGATAGAAGAAGGGCGCCGAAGAGATGGCGAGAAGCGTTGTTGGAAGATGTGAACATTGGAGTCTCCATAGTGCGTTCCATGTACCTCTAACCCGTCGCTTGGGGAAGACCTTGGGTGGCCCCTCCGCAAAATCGTTCGCGCATCACGGACCGCCGTTTTGAGTCGGGTGAAAACTGTGGCACCGTTCGCGGATGCGATCGATGTTCGCAAAGCTCCTGCTTCCCAGCGCGACGATGTTCGCTCTCCTCGGCTGCGGCGCGGGGCCCGAGCCTGGCTGGGATGGCGGCCTTTCGGATGCTGGCGCGGACGTCGCGCTGGACGCGACCAGAGAGGATATCGGCCCCGAAGATGCAAGCGCCGGAGATGCCGGGCCGGATACTGGAGCGGAAGACGCGTCCCTCGAAGACGGTGGCGGCGATGCGAACGAGGACAGCGGATCGGAGGATGCGGCTTCGGATGTTCCGCTGCGCCTCGGCCCTCCGTATCCAATCGTTTTTGCGCACGGGTTCTTCGGTTTCGATGACTTCGCGGGCGCCGACTTCCTTCGCTATTTTTATCAAGTTCAAGAGAACCTGGCGGAGCATGGCGAAGAGGTCTTCATGACGACCGTCGATCCCTTTTCCGACTCGACAATGCGCGGGGAAGCTCTTGCGTCGCAGGTTCAGCAGATACTCCGCGAGACCGGTTATGAGAAGGTTGTCATCATCGCACACTCGCAGGGGGGCGTGGATGCCCGCTATGTCGCGCACCACTATTCCGAGAACGTCGCTGCAGTGCTCACGATTTCGACCCCGCACCGCGGAACGCGCGCCGCCGATGTGCTCCTTCGAGTCGTCGAAGACGAACGCCTTCGGGACCTCGCAGATGATTTTGTTCGTTTGATCGCGCGTCCCCTGTGGGATGCGGCCGGTGAAGAGACGAGTGTTTTCGATGCGCTTCGTCAGCTCAGTTCGTCCGGGATGGAAGAGTTTAATGAACGAACGCCGGATTCTCCGGAAGTCGCCTACTACTCCGTAGCGGGACGAACCGACCATCACTACGGACTGCTCGCTTGCCGTTCCGATGGACGCTCGCCGGAGTTTGTTTCGCGGTGGAGCGCGTATCAGGACGCCGTCGACCCCTTGCTCGCGATCAGCGAGGCGGTCATCGATGGCGGGCTCATCGATACCAAACCGAACGATGGTTTGGTGCGCGTTGAGGATGCAAAACACGGTCGCTTTCTCGGATGCATTCCTGCCGATCATCTCGACGAGATCGGGCACCTGCTTGGCGACCGCGCCGGACTCTTGAATCCCTTCGATCACCAGGCGTTCTATCGGGGCGCGGTCGAGTTCCTGCGCAGCGAAGGCTTCTGACCCCTTTTGTGCGACGCCGCGCGCCGCGTGATACCTTCTCGCGCATGATTGGCTTTTCGGCTCGCTGCTTCGTCGCGTTTTTCGTCGCGATGCTGTGCATCTCTCCGCTTCAGGCTTCCGCGCAGCAGAATGACCCCGGGCTTGAGCGCGTTCGAACGCTTCTCAGCACCGTTGACACTCCTCCGTCGCCCACGATGTGGCGAGCGATGGGACCGTCGACGTTGAATCATCTGGAGGCTCTCTACCGCGACGCGACCCAGCCCGGGTTCGTGCGTCTTCGTGCCGTCGCAACGGCGAGTTTCTATCCGACGGAGGGATCTCGCCGGTTCTTGCTTTCGGTCGCACACGACGCGGGGCAGGGTGACCTCTTCATTCGCCAAGCCGTGATCAGCTTGGAGCGAGCGTTCGGGCAGACGGTGACCGCAGAGATCGTCCCTTTCCTTCAAAGCGAGCACGACTCCGTGCGAGAGGCATGCGCCGCTGCACTCGGGCGAATCGGTTCGGAAAATGCGCTTGCAGCACTACGCGCTCGCCTGCCTCGGGAACGAAATGAAGGCGTTCGCCGCACGATTCAGAACGCGCTTGAAAACCGCTGAGCCATCCTCCGAGCAATCCTCCGAGCAATGACCCGCCCTAGGCTTCGCGTTGCGCTGGAGCAGCGTTCGGGACTAACCTCGTATGGTGCGAG
>JAHDCI010000328.1 GCA_020629955.1 Myxococcota bacterium
GAATTTCGGTTTCCGAGCGAGGAGCTTGCTGCGCAGGCAAAGACGCCGCGTCCGCCGAAGACACGTCGGCGACAGTCCGGCACGATGCAGCGCGCAATGGGGGATTATGAGCTCGTTCGACGTCTTGCGACGGGCGGCATGGCCGAAGTGTATCTCGCGGAACGGGTGCGCGATTGGGGCTTCCGTCGACCTGTTGCCTTAAAGAAGATCCTTCCTCAATACGCACGAGATCCCGCGTTTCGCGATATGTTCCGCGAAGAAGCCATCCTCGGAGCCTCTCTACAGCATCCGCAAATCGTTCAGACAACAGACTACGGTGAACACGATGGCGAGCCCTACCTCGTCATGGAGTACATTCCGGGCACGAATATCAACCGTCTGATGAAGCGCTCGCGAAGTCTGAAGCGAGCCGTGCCGGTCGATATTGTGGTGCATATTGGTGCGTGCGTCGCGCGCGCCCTCGCCTACGCCCATCGCCAAACCTTCGAGGACGGCTCTCCGAAATGCATTGTGCATCGCGACGTGAGCCCCGCGAATATTCTCCTGAGCGAACATGGAGATGTGAAGCTGACGGATTTCGGAATCGCGCTCGCGAACGAACGCGCCCGTCATACGCGGTCCGGAAATGTTCGGGGCAAGCTTGGTTATATGTCGCCCGAGCAGGTCGCGGGGGCTCCTGTCGACGCGCCGACCGACGTGTTCACGCTCGGGGTGGTGCTCGCCGAGCTGCTTGCTGGAAAGCCTCTTTTCTCAGGCCGAGACGATATCGAGATCTTGGTCAAAACCCGTGACGTGGATCTCGAGGTCCTCGACGAGACCGAGATTCCACGTGACGTAAGGCGCGTTCTGCTCGCAGCCCTCACCAAGAACGCGAGCGCTCGACCTTCCGCGGGCGCGCTTGAGGAGGCTTTCCTCGAAATCCGCCGACGGCGCGGAATGGCGCCCGGACATATCCATCTCGCGAGCTATCTGCAGAGCCTCGGCTTCGAAGCCCAGGTGGAGCAAAGCGATCGCTCTTCGGACAACGCCGCGCTCGTCGATACGGGCCGGCTGCCTAGCGAGGCACGCGCGCTCCTCGAGCGCGTCACGCCAGTGTTACCTCGTCACTACATCGCGGAACTCGCGCGTGGCGATGTTGGCCCGATCAGTATTGCCAAGCTCATTGAACTGGCCGCTACCGGACAGCTCCCCGCGGCAACGATCGTTCGGCAAGAAGGCGGTGATTCAAAGCCGGCCAGCGAGTGGAACGAGCTCGCCCCTTTCGTCAGCGAGGAATCACAGTTTCGCGACCCCCCAGAAGATGCCGAGCAAGGCTTCTTCCGCGGCGCATCCCTCCTTCCGACGGTCTTTCACATCATGCGAGAGCGGAAGACGGGTGCCCTCCAACTCCACGCCGATCAAGGTGGTTCGCAGGGGCCCGGACGTCGAAAGCGAATCTTTTTCGAAGCCGGTCGGCCGGTGAGCGTTATCTCCACCGACCGCCGTGAGCTCCTCGGTGAGTATCTTGTCGAAAACGGGCATTGCCTCCGGATGGAGATCGAGATGGCGCTCGCGCTAATGCCTCGGCACGGAGGCCGCCTGGGCGATACGTTGGTCTCGCTCGGCCTAATGCGTCCGATCGAACTCTTCCGCGTGATGAATGCCCAAACCCGCGATCGCTTTCTTGAGGCCTTCCGGTGGCGACGCGGCTCGTGGTTCTTCGAAGAGAATACCCGAGGCCCGAGCGATAGTTTTCCCATGGGCGGACAAGGTTACGAGATCCTCACCGAGGTCGTTCGCAGTGCCCGCGGAGACGAGCTTGAAGCCGCGCTATCGCCCGCATGGGAGCACGTCCTGCGACTCACGGAATATCCGCCCGTCGCGATGGGGGACCTCGAGATGCCACGAGGCTGGTCGCGCATCATCGCGCTCGCAAACCAGCAGACGATCGCGCAGGTCATCGGCACTGCCACCGCGCACGGCGTGGACGTCATCGAAGCGTATCGGTCGATTTACCTCGCGTTAACAACCGGCGTACTGGTGGCAGACGACCCTGGAATGCTCTGAAGTGACCCAGAACGAAGAGCGCTGGTTTTCTCTCGAGCGCCCAGAACCTGAGCGCGCCGGCCCCGTTTTTGTCGAGGTGCCTCACGCTGGATTGGCGATCCCTGACCGCGCGGTCGACGTCGTGCGTCCCTCCGCGGATGCCATCGGGCGAGATGCGGATATCTATGTGGATCGCCTTTGGGCCTTTGCGCCCGATGAAGGCGCGACGCTCCTGAGCGCAAAAGTCTCTCGCTTCGTCGTCGACCTGAACCGAGACGAAAACGATATCGACGGCCGTGTCGTTGAAGGGGCGCCGAAACGCAATACACCCGCCCGCGGAGTGATCTGGCGTACTGCCACGGACGGGAGCGTGCTTCTCAAACGCCCACTTCATCACGATGCCTACGAAGAGCGGATGCGCGAGTTCTATCGGCCCTATCACGACGCGCTTCGGATGCAGCTAGCAGAACATCAGCTTCGCTACGGCGTGGTCTATTGTTACGCGGCTCACTCGATGCCCTCGCACGGGCGAAGCCGACTCTCCCGAAAGCGCGTCCGCCGTGCGGATATTGTCCCCGGCTCCCTCGGCCGAAGTTCCGCCTGCCCAGAGATGATCGAGCTGGCAGATGCGCACTTCCGGTCGTACGGCCTCTCGGTCAAACACGACGAGCCCTACCGTGGCGGATTCACCACACAAAACTACGGCCGTCCGGAAGAGCACACTCACGTGCTTCAGATCGAGATCAACCGCGCGCTCTACGTTGACGAGCTTACGCTTGAGCCAAAACCGAGAGCGTTCGCGCAGCTGCAAGAGATCCTGAGAGAGCTCGTGCAGAAGTCGATCGCGTACCTGCCTCGGCGCACGTAGTCCGCCTTGGGGCCGGGTTAGCCATACGGAACGTCGGCCGGCGGTTCCTCATCGCACGCTCGCAACGTGCAGAGGGCATCTTCGTCCGCTTCGCTCGCTTCGTACGCGATGGAAAAGGCACGAACGGTTCGGCCATCTTCGAGCGTTGCTTCAGCAAGAACGCCTGCGTCGTTGCAACTCACGACCTGAAACTGGAGTTCCTGCGGCGGAATCGTCACCGCTTCGCAACCTGACTCGCCGGCAATCGCGCAAGCGTCATATTCGATTCTCCCTTGGAGCGTGCCCGCATCGAGATCGAGCAACCCACGAAACTCCATCGGCGCGGCATCCTCGGTCAACCAGCGCTGCGTTTGCCCCTCTTCGCCAACACCGAGAAACGACGCCCAGAACGTCACTGGAAGGGAGCGCTGGGAAGGCGAGCACTCCACCGCTCGGCGGAAGGTAAAGTCTTCTCCCGCGCACGCGAGCCAGAGGGGAAGAGAGAACATCAGGAGTCGAGCGATACCCATGCGCGGGTACTCTGCAGCCAACGTGCCAGAGCTTCCGAACGTGGGAAACCGGGAAAGAGGCGCGGCTCGGCGAAGAATCATTTGCCAACCTGACAGAGTTCTCGCCCGCGTCGTGCCATAACCCGGATCCGTCACCAGGATTCGCGCCCTCGCACAATCCTTCACAATCGTAA
>JAHDCI010000329.1:0-1798 GCA_020629955.1 Myxococcota bacterium
CCGAGGGAGTAGCTCTGCTCCCCTTCTTCTACGAGTAAAAGATGCGACTGCGCGACAGACCGAGAGATTGGGAGTGAGAGCGTGAGGGCGAAGACGAGGACAGGAAACGAACGCACACAAATGGGTATCGAGAGAGAGTTCTCACATTCATCGCCCCTGCTCTTTTTTGCGAGCTCCCCGCCTAGGCTGTCCCTAGAACGTCGTCGGACCGTCTGCTGTGCCGTCTTTCGAGGTGCGCTTCATCAGCACGAGTACACGAAAACCGTAGTGAACGAAGCCGACAACGCACCAAAAGCCAAGCGCGACGCGAAAGGGCCCTGGCAAAAAGCGAATCACGAGAAATGCCGCCGCGGCCCAGCCAAGGGAACGCAGCAGGTTCGGTCCGACTTCTCTCGAAAGAGCGCCCTTCGCGCCTACCTCATAAGATTCTCGACAGACATCACAAACAGAAGCCGCCGCGCGAAGGATGACTCCGCAGCGACGACATTCGAATGTTGTGTTTTGGCCCCCACCCATCGCGCTAAAGCAGCATCGCTGCGGGGGCTTCGATCAGCCGGCGGAACTCCGCGAGCCACTTGGCGCCGAGAGCGCCGTCGATGACGCGGTGATCGCAGCTGAGCGTGACTTTCATGCGCTTTCCAACCGTCAGCTGCCCATCGACGACCACCGGAGCGTCGCGGAGGGCGCCGACCGCAAGAAGAGCGCCTTCGGGCGGGTTGATGATCGCGGAGAACTCTTCGATGCCGAACATGCCGAGGTTCGAAACGCTGAAGGTGCCGCCGGACATCTCTTCCGGACGCAGCTTCTTCGCCTTTGCGCGGCCGGCAAGCTCTTTCACTTCGCGGCTGATGTCGAGCACGCCAATGCGATCCGCGTCGCGGACGACCGGTGTCACAAGCCCATCCGGGATCGCGACTGCGACGGAGATATCGACCACCTGATGGTAGTGAATGGAGTCGCCCATCCACGAGGCGTTGCAGTCGGGCAGGTTGCGAAGCGCTATCGCGCTCGCCTTGATGACCAAGTCGTTAAACGAAACCTTCTCCGGCTTCTCGTCGCGGCCCGCGAGGGCCTTGAGCGAAGCGTTCATCTGAGCGCGCGCAGCCACGAGCGGCCCCGCGTCACAATCGATGGTCAGGTAGAAGTGCGGAACGTTCTGCTTCGACTCGGTGAGTCGGCGTGCGATGGTCTTGCGAATGCTCGAGGCCTTTTCGACCCGTGGCGGCTGACGCGAGAACGCGCCTCGCGAAGCCGAAGGTGCAGGCGCTGCGCTTACGTTCTCAAGGTCGCGCTTGATGATGCGGCCGTGGGGACCACTGCCTGCGACCGTCGAGAGATCGAGGTTTCGCTCACGAGCGAGGCGACGAACAAGCGGAGAGGCCATCACGCGGCCGCTACCGTCAACGCTCGGCGTCGGAGCAGGCGCGGGCGCTGCAGCCGGAGCCGCCGCCGGAGCTGAAGGGGCAGCGGGAGCGGCTTCGGCCGGCGCAGCAGGTGATCCGGCGCTCGACTTCGCTTTTTCGAGCAGCGCCGAGATATCGTCTCCCGCCTTCCCGATAATCGCAACGGGCGCACCGGGCGCCAGCGTATCGCCGGGCTCGGCGAGAATCTTCAGAAGCACGCCCTTATCAAACGAGCGGAACTCGATGGTCGCTTTGTCGGTCTCTACCTCGGCGAGAAGCTCGTCGACTTCGACGGCGTCCCCTTCGCTTTTGACCCACTCCACGAGCGTGCCCTCTTCCATCGTCGGAGAGAGCTTCGGCAATCCAATAATCTTGGCCATAACTTCTTACCTGTA
>JAHDCI010000329.1:1898-3569 GCA_020629955.1 Myxococcota bacterium
CGGCCCCAGGCGACGATGGTGCAGTCCGTTCCTTCGCGCGCGATGCGTGCTTTGCCGAAGGGAATCAGTTCTTCATCGCCTTCGTCGAGAACTTCGCCGCTAACATTGTAGAGCGTCTCGCCTTCGAGGAAGACCACCGGGTTATCGTCACGAATGGCGGTCTTCAGAAGCCCCTTCGCGTCGCGCGGCGTGGCCGGCATCGCGACAAGAACGCCCGGAATATTCGAGTAGAAGGGGTCCACCGAGTGACTGTGCTGCGCCGCGACTTGCTTCGCTGCGCCGTTCGGCCCGCGGAACACGATCGGCACCTTGATCGCGCCGCCGCTCATCTGGCGAAGCTTCGCGGCGTTGCTGATGATCTGGTCGAACGCGACAAAGGAGAAGTTCCACGTCATGAACTCGATGACCGGACGAAGCCCGGTCATCGCCGCGCCAATGCCGACGCCAGCAAAGCCGGCTTCCGCGATCGGAGTATCGATCACGCGCTTTTCTCCGAAGGCCGCGAGCAGGCCCTCGCTCACCTTGTAGGCGCCTTGATAGTGCCCAACCTCTTCGCCCATCAGGAAGACGCTCTCGTCTCGAGACATCTCCTCCATCATGGCTTCGCGAAGAGCTTCACGATAACGAAGCGTTCTCATCGTCCACCTCCAAAGTGCTTCCCGTAGTTGGCGACATAGTCTTCCGCCGCGCTCGAGGGCGCGTAGACCGTCGACCACATATTTTCGACCTTCGCGGGCTCCGCGGCATCCGCGGTCTCGACCGCGTTCTCAACTTCGGCTTCGACCGCCTCTTCCAAGGCGTCGATCTCTTCTTGGGAGACCCCGCCTTCGAGCAGCCGTGCTTTTGCGATGGCGCACGGGTCCTGCTTCTTTCGCTCTTCGAGCTCTGCTCGCGTGCGGTACTTCGCTGGGTCGCTCATCGAGTGACCGCGGAAGCGATAGGTCTCGATCTCGATAAAGGTCGGCCCGCCGCCCTTTCGAGCACGCTCGACCGCCTGCCCCACGTGACTCTCGACCACGGCAACATCGTGGCCCTTGATACGGTCACCGTGCATTCCGTAGCCCTGTGCTTTCAACGTCAGGTCTTCAAGCGGCGAGGTGCGGCTCATCGGCGTTCCCATCGCGTACTGGTTGTTCTCGCAGATGAAGACGACCGGAAGCTTCCATAGCCCAGCGAGTGAGAGGCCTTCATGAAAGCCGCCGATATTCGTTGAGCCTTCGCCGAAGAAACAAACCGTGACAGCTCCGTCACCGGTGTACTTCGATTTGTACGCAGCGCCGGCCGCGAGCGCGACGTGTCCGCCGATGATGCCGTAGCCGCCGAGGAAGTTGTGCTCGACGTCGAAGAAATGCATCGAGCCACCGAGGCCCTTCGAGCAGCCGATGTCTTTGCCCATCAGCTCCGCCATCGCCGCCGTCGGCGTCATTCCCCGCGCAAGCGCCGTGCCGTGATCTCGATACGTTTGGAAAACGTAGTCCGTGTCGTTGAGGACTTCGCAGGTTCCAACCGCGATTGCTTCCTGACCGATGTAGAGGTGCAAGAAACCACCGACTTTGCCCATCGCATACGCCCGCGCAGACTCCTCTTCGAAGCGGCGGATTAGGTACATCATTCTGTACTGCGAGAGCAGCTTATCTTTTCCGGATGCCATCCGGGACCTCCTATCGCCAC
>JAHDCI010000076.1 GCA_020629955.1 Myxococcota bacterium
GCGAGGTTATCGCTTGCACCGACGCGCGCGAAGAGGCGATCGACGACGCCGATATGGGCACTCTTTGCGGGGACAAAGGCGCCGGCTTGCGCGAGAACGACCGAGAGCGCGGCCTGGCGCATGACCGTCGATTTTCCGGCCATATTCGGGCCGGTGAGGATCACGAGGCGCTTATCGTCTGCGTCGAGACAGAGGTCGTTGGCGACAAAATCCCCGGCGGGCAGCATCGCTTCGACCACCGGATGACGTGACTCCTTGAGGTCGAGTTTGCAGCTCTCGTCAATCAAGGGGCGGACGTAGCGATGTTGCTGGGCGACCTCGGCGAAGGAAGCGTGTACATCGAGGTCGGCGATCTCTGCGGCCAACGAGCGAAGGCGGAAGGCGTCTTTGCCGATGGACTGACCGAGAAGCTCAAAGCGCCCGCGTTCGAGCGAGCGCGCGCGGTCATCGGCGGAAAGAATGCGCTCTTGGAGATCCGAAAGCTCCTCCGTGATAAAGCGTTCGCCATTCGCGATGGTCTGCTTGCGCGTGTAGTGCTCGGGGACGGAATCCAGGTTCGAGCGCGTGACCTCGAAGGCGTAACCGAAGGTGCGGCTGAACTTGAGTTTCATCGAGCCGATGCCGGTGGCCTCACGCTCGCGCTGCAAAAGCTCCTCGAGAAGCTCTTTTCCGCTCGTCGAAAGATGGCGCAATTCATCGAGCTCTTCATCGACGCCTTCGCGGAAAATTCCGCCATCGCGAATCGATACCGGCGGGCTTTCAACGAGCAGCCGGCGCAGCTCTTCTTCAAGGTCCTCGGCGATATCTCCGGGGAGCATGGAGCGGAGGATCTCGTCGATGGTTTCGCGTTCGCCGATGGAGCGATAGAGCTCCTGCGCGGCCAAGAGTGAGTCGCGGATCTTTCCGATATCGCGGGGCGTGGCGACGCCTGTTGCGGCGCGTGCCGCCAGGCGATCGAGGTCGCCGATGAGCGCGAGCTTGGCGCGGATGAGGGCGCGAAGATGCGGATCGAGCGAGAGCGCTTCGACGCGGTCGTGGCGGCGACGAATGGCGGCGACATCCCGAAGGGGAGAGAGCAAGCGGCGCTTCAGGAGCCGCGCGCCCATGGAGGTTTTGGTTTCGTCGACGCGGTCCCTCAGCGAGCCTTTGCGCTCGCCGCTCATCGTCTTGATGAGCTCCAGGTTCCGCACGCAGGATTCGTCCATCTCAAGATGCGCGTGGGCGTCGAAACTCTCGATGCTCTGAAGGCTGAGGGCGGCTTTGGGCTGGGCTCGGCGGGCGTAATCGAGCGCCTGCATCGCGACCTCGTGGAGCTCCGCGGGCAAATCCTCGAGGCGGGAAACGAGCGCTTCCGGCGTCCCTTCGAGAAGCGCTTTTCGCGTATCTTCTCGCTCGGCTCGCTCGGGCGTCACGATGCGGACGTGCGGGATGAGCGACTTCAGCGGAGCGATGTAACTGGTCAGCTCTTCGGGGCGGAGCACCTCGGGCGGCTCGAGACGAAGCAGTTCCGAAAACGCGCTCGCGTCATCGCCGGGGGAGAAGAGACGCAGGGCGCCGGAGGCGAGATCGAAGGCGGCGATGCGGATTTCGCCGGCGACGCGTTTGATGGCGACGAGGTAGTTATCGCTCTCGAGATCTGGCGCATCTTCATCGAGGCGAAGCGCGGGCGTGACGACGCGGACGACTTCGCGCGGGACGACGCCTTTGACCGATTTGGGATCGGCCATCTGCTCGACGATCGCGACCGTTTCGCCGAGCTTGAGGAGGCGCGCGAGGTAGTTGCTCGCAGCATGGTGCGGGATGCCGGCCATGGGAATGGCTTCGCCATCGGGGCCTTTTCCGCGCGTGGTGAGCGTCAGTTCGATGAGGTCGGCGGCGCGCACGGCGTCGTCGAAGAACATCTCGTAGAAGTCACCCAGGCGAAAGAAGAGAAGGGCCTTCGGATATTGCTCCTTCGCCGCGAGGTACTGGAGCATGACCGGGGTGTGGGTCTTCTTCTTTGACCGTGCCTTCGATTGGGCTTTCTTCGCTCGCTGAGCGGCTCGCTTCTTGGCCGCGGCGGTTCCTTTTTCCGCCGGGCCGCTCACTCGTAGACTCGCTCCCTCGAGAGCGGGTAGAGGCTGTATTCCTGAAGCGCATCCCCCGAGGAATCGAGCACATAGAGGTGCTCGTCGGTCGGGCTGTAGACCACTTCGCGAACCAGCGTCGAGAAGCGAGCGAGGTTTGAGCGCAGTCCGACATCGGCGACGAGCGCCGGGGGAACACTGCCCACGATAAACGAGAGCAGCGCGTCGATTTCCGAGCCGCTCTGAAGCTCACTCTCGATGGAGAATGCGACGTAGGGGTTTTCGAAGGGGCGACCTTCGATGGCGCGCGGGAAGCGGTCCGGGTCGGCGACCACGCATAGGCCGTCCTCATCGGCGCTGACGCTGTGCACAAAGCCGCTCGTCGAACCGATCACGGTGTAGGCCGACTGCGAACGAACTTCGACTTCGAGAAGCGTGCTGGCGAGTGCGCCGCGGAAGCAGCTGAGCACTTCCTCCTCGGCTTCGATGACAACGCGGTTGTCCTCCGAGCGAACGATCGAAAGCAGCGCGGTGTCCTGACGGAGGCCCGATTCCGAATCGAGAATAAAGCGTTCGCAGGCGGCATCGTCGGAAGAAGGATCGGAGAGGATCGCAACCTGGTCACCGATATAGTCCGCGGCGGCGCCTTCAAGGCCGGACACGTTTTCGCTGCCCAAAACGCCACGCTGACAGAGGCGCCCCGACTCAAAGCGGAGAACTCTCTCGCCGTCTTCTTCTGCAAAGTACGCGAAGCCTGTACGGGTGTTGGGGATCACGCCTTCCCAGCGCGCTTCCCAGACTTCCTGCCGCACCGCCCAAGGCGAAGCGGTCGCGCAGATTCGTGCGCTCGTATCGCCTTCGGTCGTCGCTGTTGGGAAGATGCCCTTCATCGTGTCCGGGCAGCTTTCAAGGCTGGCGAGGCTTGGTCCCCCGGGGACGCCCTGTCCCTGCGCGTCGATGCGTCCCGGCGCACCTTCGAACTCGAAGGCGGGGTCGCCGCTCACCGTGGTTCCCGTCGTGACGAACGCACCGATCCGAGGAGCGTTTTCGCGGATGTAGACCTGCGCGTCGCGTTCATCGATTCGTGAACCAGAGCTACAGACCTGGTCTCCGCCGCGGCAGCTTGCATCGAGATCGACGATGTCGACGAATTGAACAAGACCATTTGCGAGGCCGACGGCAAGGAACACGCCGCGCATCGCCGATGGGCCGATATTGGCGCTGGCTTCGGTGCCAAGAATGTCCGCGAGGGAGCATTCGTCTCCGCCCTCAAACCCGGGCGTCATCACGGTGAGTGCCGTTGCTCGCGAAGCCAGACGGATACGGTCTACTGCGCCATCGCCTTGGTGAACCGGGAGCACGCGGAACGTGGACGGTCCGCCTTCTACGGACTCCTCGCCGAGGACGAGAACCGCGCCGTCGGTATCGATGGCGTAGAGAAAACGGGAGTAGGGGCGCTCGCCGAGGGCGAGCTCGGGAGTGAGGGCAAGCTCCGTCACCGGGCTTCCGGTAAGGATCGGGTCGAGCGCGGCTGGCGCCTCTGCGCTGATATCGAAGCGATGGATCAGAGGCTGCGTTTCATCCGGGATGAGGAGCGTCGCGCCATCGACGACGATTTGGGCGGGCCGGGCGAGCGCTTCGGCGAGGGCGGGCGCGCGCGGGCTTACCGGAACCGGGAGCGGAATGGTCGTCTCGGCGCAGATGCGCTCTTCGGGATCATAGGATTCCGCGACGAGCTCTGCATCGAGCGTTTCTGGTAGCTCGAGGGGGAGAATCTCGGCGTCGCCAAGCGAGCCGTCGGGCAACACGGGGATGCGTGCGATGGCGCCAAGTTCAGGGAGCGTCGCATAGAGCTCTGTGCCGTCTTCGTTGAGCTCGATATCGGTCGGACCATCGGGGAGGTTTACCCACCCATCCTGCTCGATGGCGCGGCCGTCGATATCCTCGCGGAAACGAGCGGTGGCGTAATATTCGACGCGACGAGAACCGAACGCTGCGACGTAGGTAACGCCGGGGTTTTCATCGTTGAGCTCAATGTCGAGCGGGACCTCGCCGACGCGCACGAAGGTGAACCCGGGAACGCGAACGTCCGAATCGAGAACGCTCTGAACGCGAAGGTCGACCGTCGCGACTTCGCCGCGCGCTGTCTGGGAGACGAGTGCCGTGAGCGAGTAGCGCTCATCGCCGAGGTCGCGGTCTTCGCATTCGGTCAAGGCAACCGGACGTCGAGCAACTCCGTCGTAACAGAAGAATGCGATGGCGCCAGGACGCTCGAAGGTGGGCGGCGTGACGAGGACGGGGTCCTGTCCGCAACCGGAAAGTGCGCCCAAGGCGAGTGAGCACAGAAGCAGAAGCTTGGAAAACGAACGCATTATTGAAGCTCCTGCACGGCGCGCGGGTTGCCGAGGACACCGAGAAGCTGCGGTGAGCACTCTTGATCCCGGTCCATGCCCGCGTCGTCGCCGAGGCAGCCGAGCATCGGCGCGAGGTCGATGATTCGAACCGCCGAGGAACGGAAATCGGTGATAAAGGCGACGCTACGACCGACGTCGACCACCAGCTCGAAGGGGCCACCAAGACCGCGGACGACGCCCACAAGGTTTCCACTATCGACGTCGACGACCCAGAGGTCTCGACTGTTGTAGCAGCTGACAAACGCGAGGGTGCGGCCGATTTCAGGGAACTCGTGCACTTCGAGGCGAGATGGACCTGAGCCGACGCCCGCCGCGGAAATCACGTTAAGGCGATTGGTCGTCCGATCGACTTCGGCCGTGAGCATCGCGTTTGGCGACCGGGCAAGCATATGCACGCGTTCGTTGCCTTCCCGAGGGTCGAAACGGATGACGCGGATGTCCCCGGCGGAGCCGGTTCCCGTATCGAGGTTGCGGAGCGCAAGGGAGCCTGCGTTGAAGAGGTAGCTACGCTCCGTTTCGCCAACTGCGCCGTCGTACGCGATTCCGACGCGGCCAACGAGGGGCTGAGTGGTGCTTGGAACCCAAGCGAGCCGGCTCATCGGGTTCATTCGAACGTCGACAAGGTTCTCGGGCAGCCCTTCGAGGGTGTGAATGAGCGCAGGCTTGGCTTCTCCTCCAACGAGACGGTCGAAGAAGAGGCTCGCGCGGCCGTCCCGGTGTGCCATCAGCACGTAGTTCCCGAGTTCCGCTTCGCCGCTCGTGACAACGTCGCTCAGCGGACCGGCAAAAACGCCAATCGGATCGGTGGGAAGTTCGATGCCGCGCGCCGTCGCGGATTCGTCCACGCCGTTCTTATGCGCTTCATCGCAATCGCGTCCGAGTTCCTCACCGGGGCCGCAGTTCATCCGGCCGTCATCACCTAGATCGATATGGGTCAGATTCGCGTCGCTTCGAACGGGAATGTAGAGACGCGTCAGTTCGCCGATCGATGCCTGACTGAGGCCGTCCGCGTACGAACCGATCTGAACGGCGTCGACCAAGAGGCCGTTCGCGGGCGAAATTCGCTCCGGTAGATCTCCCGGATCCGGATCTTCACTCGGGATCACACCACATTCGTCACGCTCGGAAAGCGGAACATCCGCACACGCTGGGCGGATGGTCTCGAGAAGTGGATCAATCGAAAAGGTCAATACGGAGGCGGCGTTAAAGGCAAGGTTAAAGTTGCTATTCACCACCACGAGGTGTTCACCATTCGGCGAAATTCCGATCGCGGCGGGGAAGTTCACGCGACCGACGGGGGGCGCCGCGCCTTCTTGGTTGCAGGCCGCCGCGAGAAGAGCGACGAGGCACATCCCGAGGAGCCGCACCCGCTTGCGAATCGAGCGTTTGGGAGCGCGCTTTACGGGGCGCGATAGGGAAGAACCAAGCATCGCGCGCACCGTAGTGGGTGGGGGGACCCGCGGCAAACGGAGGCTCGGAATTGCTGGCGCATTCCTTGGATGCTTGCTCTCTAGCGGGGCTGTCATTTTTGCCATTGGCACCTGGGGAGTCCGCGACGCGGTGCTATGTTTCTGGTCGTGAGCGATTCGAAATTGGAGAAAATCGTGTCCGCCCGGATGCGGTTGATGGAGCGACACAAGGCAAAGGTAGAGACTACGCCTGCGATGAGCGACGAAGCGCCGCTGGGAAGTGGTCCTCAGAATCGTCACGGAATGCCTCAGGTGCCGCCCGGGCAGACGATCGCCAAGAGCAACTGGCCAGTGCTCGACCTCGGTCTCAAGCCGGAAATTCCGAAAGAAGAATGGCGTCTTGAGGTTGGGGGTGCTTGTGATGCTCCCATCACGCTCGACTTTCAGCAGCTCATGGAGCTCCCGCAGGTGACGGATACGAGTGATTTTCACTGCGTCACGACGTGGTCGAAGCTCGATATGGAGTGGCAGGGCGTACGGCTCGCGGATGTGCTCGCACTGGCGGAGATTCAGGAGTCGGGCTCGCATCTTTTCTGCTCTGCGTACGACGGATATACGACAAATATTCCGATCGAAGAGGCCCTGAAGCCCGATGTATTGCTCGCCTACGCGGTCGACGGAGAGCCGCTTCCAAGGGAGCATGGCGGACCCGTTCGGATGATCACGCCGCAGCTTTACGCGTGGAAGGGGTCGAAGTGGATTCGCAAAATCGAGATTCTTACGGAGGATAAGCTCGGTTTCTGGGAACAGCGTGGGTACTCGAATACCGCCCACCCATGGCGTGACGACCGCTATTCGTAGCCGTGCACGCCATCGCGAAACTGAAACCGCTCGATGCCGTCGAGCCTTCTTCGCATCAGCGGAAAATCCGGGCGCAGATTTGGCTCGGATGTGGCTGCGAAGTCGTTCGGCGCATCGCGAGCGATCGCGTGATGGTGATGGAGGATGGGAGCTTTCTTGGCCTCGGTAAGATGTCGTGTCCGAACGGGCATCCGGTCGGCCATCGTCCTCTTGCAGGGCATCCATCTCGGGATATGGAACACGGATGAAGCAACCGGACCCTCGTCGCTACACGAAAATGGCCCCCCGGCCGCCGGAAGGAACCGTCGATATTCACGCGATTTTTGGCGGTGATATCGAGCTTGATGTCGGCTTTGGCCGTGGCCTCTCGGTCTTCACTCGCGCCGAAGCGGCGCCCGACGCGCGTATTCTTGGCGTCGAGGTAAAGACCAAGTGCGTCTACAAGGTCGACCAAGAGCTTCAGCGGATGGGCGTGCAAGATCGGGTGAAGGTCTGGGCGTGGGATATTCGCGAGCTTGTGCAGCGCATGCAGCCGGATGGCTGCGTCACCCGCGCGTATCTTCATTTTCCGGATCCGTGGTGGAAAGAACGCCACCAAAAACGGCGCGTATTGACCTCACCGTGGCTCGATTCCCTCGCACGCGTCATGCCGGTGGGTGGCGAACTCTACGTTCAAACCGATGTCGACGAGCGCCACGAACTCTACGTCGCGACCTGCGAGGAGCACCCGGCGTTCGAGATGGTCGACGCAGAGCTTACGGAAAACCCCTTCGGCGGGATCAGCAATCGCGAACGCCGAGCAGCCGAAGACGGGCTGCCCGTTCGGCGGATGCTCGCGCGCCGAGTTTGATCCGCTCGCGCTTTCGTTGGTGATCCGGCTGGCGCGTCCTCGGGCCTGCCTTGCGCCGTTCTTACGCGATGAAGCTCTCGTGATAATTGGCGTCTTCGATGCCGCAGGCTGCGTTCGTCGCGTGTAGCGGAAGGAAGGTGTCGAGCATGACAGCGAGCTCGGTCGTCTCGCGATGTCCGATCGAAGCCTCGTACGCGCCGGGGTGCGGTCCATGGGGGATGCCCATCGGGTGATAACTAATGCTGCCAGGTCCCACGCCGCGGCGGGAGGTGAAGTTGCCGCGCGAATAGAAGAGGATCTCATCGCAGTCCACGGAGGAGTGCGGGTAGGGGCAGGGGATCGCCTCGGGATGAAAGTCGACGGAGCGCGGGACGAAGGAGCAAATCAACGCGCCGCGGGTTGAGAACGTTCCATGCCAGTCCGGGGGGAGATGTACGAGTCCAGCGCGAGGCTGGAAGTTCAAAATCGGAAAGGCCCATGGGTAGACGGTGCCATCCCAGCCGATGACATCGAGCGGTGAGTGATCGTAGCGGAAGCCATGGAAGCCGCTGCCCACGCCGGCGCGTTTCACGAGGACTTCGCGGATGCCTTCATCTTGAGGCCCGACAAACTCGGTACGGCGGAAATCCCGGTGAGAGTAGGGCGCGTCCATCCGAAGCTGCCCGGTCTCGTTGCGCCATTGCTTGAGCAGCCCAAGTCCGCCGAGGCACTCGATATGAAACCAGTACTGCTCTTTTCCGGCGTCGAGAATGATCCGGTGCGTGACGCCTTTGGGAATGCAGACGTAGTCGTCTTTCTCGAAGCGCAGATCACCAAAGATACTTCGGACAACGCCGCCGCCCTCAAAGACGTAGAAGAGGTCATCGCCATCACCATTGACGAAGTAGCTCGGGTCATCTTCGGTTGGGCGAACGACGCTTGTGACCACATCGGCGTTAAACAGGAGCGGTACGCGGCTGCTCAGAGGCGCGCCGCCCGCGCGGAGCTCAGGGGACTTGAAGTGGCGCTTTGCGAGCTGCTTTGCGGGGCTCTCCGCACTGGGAAGCGCCCAGCCACCCTCGACCTCACAGCGATGCTGCGCTTGCGGGCGATTCTGGTGATAGACGATCGAGTACGCTGCATCGAAGCCGCGCCGGGTGATGCATTCTTCCCGCATGACCTCGCCGTCGACGCGGTGCGCAATATGATGCTTCTTCGGGATGGACCCGGCGCTAATTCGATCGAGCATAGTCTCGCGTCCCTTTGCTAACGGCCTTGGCCGACCTGCTGGCGCTCAATGCTTTCGAAAAGCGCGCGGAAGTTGCCGCCGCCGAAGCCATTGTCGCCCTTGCGCTGGATGATCTCGAAGAAGAAAGGTCCAGCGTTCGCGTCGTCGTAGGTACCGGCCGAGTCCTGAAGGAAAATCTGGAGGAGGTAGGAGTTCTTTCCCTTGCCGTCCACGAGGATCTCAAGATCTCGGAGGATCCCCAAATCTTCGTCGATCTTCCCAATGCCGAGCGAGTCGATGCGGCCCGGAAGCATGTCGTAGTAGGTTCCAGGGGTCGGAAAGAACTCGACCTTCTTCTCGCGGAGACCGCGAACGGACTCGATGATATCGCCGACGCTCAAAGCAGCGTGCTGAATACCGTCACCGCGCTGGTCTTCGGCGAAGAGATAAATCTGCGAGCGCTTGAAGAAGGGGCGCATCGGCTCGTTATTGGCGAACTTCACCCCCGAGTGCGGGTCGTGCATCACCTGCGAACGTAGGCCGGAACCTTCGGCCGCGCCTGGCGCGACATCGTTCGTATGGAACTGAATGTTCCAGTATCGCTCGAAGCCCATCACGTGCTCCATCCACAGAAGTGCCGGAGACATGGTTTCAAAGTTGGAGGTGATGTGGTCGATGGCGTCGAAGCCGTAGCGGTTGGTGCCGCCCTTCGCCTCGCCATGATTTGTCATGCCGGGAACCATCACCGGGTAGCCTTCTTCGCGCTCCACGAATCGGAAGGTCGAGCTCCCAAAAGGCGTTGTGATCGAGAAGGTCTTGAGCGTCTTTCCAGCTTCCGTATAGGTCTGAATATCGCTCATCGGCGTGCCGCCGCGAGACTCGAGGAGGGCGAACGTTCGCTCGGCGTTTTCCACTTCGAAAATGACCGTACCGACGCCGTCGGGGTGACGCCGAAGCCACTGGCCCGCGCGGCTTTCGTCGCGAAGAGGAGAGCTCACGAGGATGTTGACGTTGCCCGCCGAGAAGAGCGCCGACCGTTCGCCGCCACGGGTCTCGAGGTCTTCCGACGAGATCGCGACTTCTGCGAAATCCATCCGATCGCAGTAGAAATGACGGCTGCGCTCGAGGTCGTGAACGAAGTAGTGAAGCGCTTCGATGCGCTTAATGCCGAGAGATTCGCGGGTCATGAGTGTTCCGTAGTGAGCGAATGGGATGGGGTGGCGAAAAGAGGGTTAAGCAGGCTGAGCGTCAGGTTGCTGGTCGGGGTGCGCTCTTTGGAACGCTTCAAGCTTCATTGCGCTCTCTTCCGCGCGCAGGAGCGTGGGGAAGGGCGTGAGGTCAATGCCGAAGCGGCGCGCGTTGTAGAGCTGGGGGATCAAGCAGATGTCGGCGATGGTGGGCGAGTTTCCAACCAGGAAGTTCCCCGCCGAGGTCGCGCGGCTCTCAAGAGCGTGAAGCCCTTTTTCGATCGCGGCTTTGGCGAAGGCCTTTTTGTCCGCACCCGCAGCTTCGAACGCCAGCATCGTGGACAGGTTTTGCAGCGGCTGAATCCCCGCGTTCACGATTTCCGCCAGCTCGAGCGATTTCGCCCGCGGATTGCGCTCGCTCGGAATTAGCGGCGTGCCTTCGAACGTGTCGAGGAAATCGAGAATCGCCATCGACTGCGTCAATCGATGAACCTCTCCATTTTCCTCCCACTCCAGAACTGGCACCTGCGCGAGCGGGCTCTTTCGAACGAAATCGGCTTTGCGGTGCTCACCGCCATCACGGACGAGGTGCACCGGGACAATCTCGGCGTCGATGGCCTTGAGCTGAAGTCCGATCCGAACCCGCCAGGAGCACGAGCTCCGCCAGTAGGCGTAGAGCGTAAACGCAGGAGAACTCATCAGGGCTTGCGGACCGTTTGCTTGATGGTGCCGAAGACGTTGCGGCCATTTCCGTCCGTGATGCTGATCTCGATCTCGTCGCCATCTTTCAGGAACGCGGTGCTCGGAGAACCCGTCGCGATGATCTCGCGCATGCGTCGCTCGGCAAGGCAGGAGACTCCCTTTTCGGGATCTTCGTTCGAAACCGTGCCGCTCCCAAGCAGTGTTCCCGCGGTAAACGCGCGCGTCTTCGTGATGTGCGCGATGAGGTCGTGGAAGGAGAAGTGCATCTCCGGACCGGCGTCGCATTCGCCTGCCACTTCTCCGTTCAGAAGCGTTTTCATCGGAAGATGGACGCGGCCGTCCTGGAACGCGTCGCCAAGCTCGTCTGGCGTAATCGCGAATGGGCCAAAGGCCGACGCCGGCTTGCTATTGAAGAAGCCGAAGCCTTTCTTCAGTTCGCCGGGGATCAGGTTTCGTGCCGATACGTCGTTGCAGATCGTAATGAGCTTGATGTGCTGCGCGGCGTTGTCGGCGCTGACGCCACGCGGGGTGTCACCGAGAATCACAACGAGCTCGGATTCGAAATCGAGGCCCCAGCCTTCGTCAGGAATCGGCACGTCGTCGGTCGGCGCGAGCAAGACGCCGCTTCCGCCCTGATAGACGAGCGGTTCGGTCCGAAGGGTCTCAGGCGGCTCCGCGTTTCGCGCTTTTCGGACCAACACGATGTGGTTGATGTAGGCCGAGCCGTCGATCCACTCGTAGGCGCGAGGAAGAGGCGAGTGGAGCTGCGCAACATCCAGCGTCTCGCCGGCGACTTCGCCCGAATCCAGCTTCGCCTGCAGCGCCCGCAGCTTCGGCTCCGCCTCGTCCCAGTTGTCGAGGGCCGCCTGCAGCGTTGGAGCGATTTCGCCCGCGCGTGCAAAGGTGTCGCCATTCTGACCGACGACCACCAAAGTGCCGTCGCGTCCGCCTTCTCGTAGAGTCGCTACTCGCATGCGCATGACGTACCCCAAGCAGGCCAGAATCGCCATGCTCTAGGTTCCGATTTGTGTGATCTCACAAACCGCGAGGGACCAAAGCCGTCCTATTTTTGCGTGAGCTTTCCGTTGCCGGCGGCTCGCGAATCCATGGATGCGGTGTGAAGTCATTGCGGATGGCGCTCGACTGCCGCAAGACTCCCTTAGACCATGACGACATCCACCATGATTCCGGAGCCCGAGCGTCTACGCTCGGAGATCGAGCGGCTCGCAGAGCTTCGGCGTCACCTCGATCGGGACATGCGACAAGTCAAGTTCGTTGGGCTCGGGTTTTTGGGGGTGCCGATTGCCTACAAACTTGAGGGGGCCTTCATGGCCGCGACGGTTGGCCTTTTGGTCGTTTCGCTTGCGGCCACGGCCTACTACCTCATCAAGGTGCGGCAGCGAGAGTACGCGAGCGAAATCCAGTTTTACCAAGAGTCTCTTGAGCGACTCGAAGAGTCCGAGTCACTCGCCTAACGACTACGCCGCGAAGAGCTGGTGAACCTTCGCGTTCGCCTGGGCCGGCCGGCTCGTATAGTCGAAGATGCCGCTACCGGTTTTGCGACCGAGTTCTCCAGCATCCACCAACGCACGTAGCAGTTTGGGCGTTCGATATCGGGCATCCTCGAGCTCTTGTCCGAGGGTCTCCGCCATTGCGACGACCACGTCGAGACCGATCAGATCCGCGAGCGAGAGCGGCCCGATCGGATGGTTGCAGCCGAGCTTCATCGCTTGGTCAATCGCGTCCGCAGACGCGATACCGGACTGCAAGGTCTCCACCGCGTGAAGCAAATAGGGAACGAGGAGCCGGTTCACCACATAGCCCGGGGAAGCGCAGACCTCGACCGGCGTTTTTCCGATCGATTTGCAGAAACGAGAGGCCGATTCAATCACACCGGGCGCAGTCTTTTCTGTGATTCCCAGCTCCACAAGCTCCATCACGGTGGCAGGGTTAAAGAAATGAAGCGCGAGAAATTGCTCTGGGCGCTTTAGTGTCTCTGCAAGATCCAGAAGGGGAAGACTCGAGGTGTTGGTGGCAAGAATCGCCCCCGGCGAGATCATCGCCTCGAGTTTCGGCAAGAGCACCGACTTCGCTTCCATATCTTCGAGGGCGGTCTCGATCACGATTTCGCACTCGGCGATCGCGTCAAAGCTCGGGCTGAGGCGAATGTGATCGAGTATCTTCGCGGCTTCGGTCGCGCTGAGCTTCCCCCGCTCGACGAGTTTCGCGAAACGTTTTCCGAGTTTCTGGCCGACCGCAGAAGGATCCCCCTCGCGTCCGCGAACGAGCACCACAGGGATTTCCGCACGGGCGCACGCTTCGGCGATTCCGAGACCCATTTGACCGCTTCCGATGATTGCGATGCTTTCTTCACCCATGGCTGATCCTCCTGAAATCACGAACGGCTGCTTCATTGGTCGAGTTCCTCCTCGCCCGTTCGTTGCTCGGTTTGCCTCCGAACATTCACAGATTTTACAGAATTATCCTTAAGATGTCGAACGTGATTCACGAAATCGGCATAACTGCTTGAAATTGCGTGCAAAGATTTTGTTAACACGCCTTATCAAGAGGTTTAAAGAGCAGTAAATCACAGGCCGGTCGAATGCTTGCACACACGCCGCGTTGACAGTGGCTATCGCGATCCGTACCCTCCGCGCGGATCCTGTTGGGACCCCCGCGAAGTGTCCTTGTTCGCGGCTTTCGGAGCGTGTCGTATGGAACGTCGAACGAAGTTTATTTTCGTCACTGGTGGCGTTGTTAGCTCAATCGGAAAAGGCCTCACCGCCGCTTCGATGGGTGCGTTGATGGAGGCACGCGGCCTGCGCGTGACGAACCTCAAACTCGATCCCTATATCAACGTCGATCCCGGAACGATGTCGCCTTACCAGCATGGTGAGGTCTTCGTGACCGACGATGGCGCAGAGACGGATCTCGATCTCGGGCATTACGAGCGTTTTACGTCCACGACGATGAGCCGCGCGAACAACTTCACGACCGGTCGAATCTACGACACGGTTATCTCGAAGGAACGCCGCGGGGAATACCTTGGCGCGACGATTCAGGTCATTCCGCACATCACCGATGAGATTAAGGCACGTGTTTACGCTGCAACGCGCCGCGCGGATGTCGCGATCGTGGAAGTCGGCGGGACGGTCGGCGATATCGAGTCGCTTCCTTTCCTCGAGGCCGTCCGGCAGATGAAGGTCGAGCAGGGACACCAGAACGCGATGAGCGTGCACGTGACACTCGTGCCGCATATCCGCGCTGCGGGTGAGCTCAAAACGAAGCCGACGCAGCACTCTGTGAAGGAGCTGCTCGGACTTGGTATTCAGCCTGAGCTTCTTATCTGCCGCGTCGAAAATGAGCTTCCGCATCCGCTGAAAAAGAAGATTGCGCATTTTTGTAACGTGCACGTCGACTCCGTGATCGCGGCGCCGGATGTAAACGTCATCTACGAGCTTCCGCTCGTGCTTCATCGACAAGGCCTCGACCTTCGACTGATCGAGCAGCTCAATATCCGCGCGCGTCAGCCGGATTTGACCACGTGGGAGCGCGTCTCCGAAACGTCGATGAATCCGAAGAAAGGTTCGGTCTCCGTCGCCGTCGTCGGTAAATACGTTCATCTTCGCGACAGCTATAAGTCACTGCACGAAGCGCTGGTTCACGGCGGGATCGCGAACGATTCCAAAGTCGAACTAACGTATGTAGACAGCGAGACGCTTACTTCCGACGAGGCCACCGCTGCCGCGCTTGCCCCTCACGATGCGCTTCTCGTTCCCGGCGGCTTCGGCGACCGAGGCATCGAAGGAAAGATCCTCGCGACCAAATACGCTCGCGAGTCGGGGATGCCGTTCTTCGGGATTTGCCTCGGCATGCAGATGGCGGTCATCGAATATGCGCGTCACGTATGCGGGCTCGAGAAGGCCAATAGTGCCGAGTTTGATCCGGATGCGCCGCACCTCGTCGTCGACCTGATGCCCGACCAGCGCGGCATCAAAGATATGGGCGCGACGATGCGGCTTGGTTCGTATCCCTGCGCGCTCAAAGAAGGCTCGCTTGCGGCCGATATCTACGGATCATCCGAGATTCACGAACGTCATCGCCACCGCTACGAGGTCAGCAATGACCACCGCGCGCAGCTCGAAGAAGGCGGCCTGACCTTGAGTGGTCTCTCGCCCGCGGGCGACCTTGTCGAGATGGTCGAGCTTGAATCGCACCCGCACTTTGTCGGCTGCCAGTTCCATCCCGAATTCAAGAGCAAGCCGCACCAGCCGCACCCGCTCTTCACTCGCTTTGTCACTGCAGCTCTCGAAGCCCGCGACGCCAAGGGCGCGAAGGCCCAGACGAGCGCGAACGCACCGAACTAGAGAGAGCTTCTCTTGCTTGATGAGCGCCGGTCTCGACCGGCGCTTTTCTAATTTCGGAATGCAGCCCTTTTGGGGCGTGTTTGTTGGACGTGACGTCGTTTGAAGATCTGGTTGAGCTCGGTTGGGTTCTGTCCGAATCGGAGAATGGAGCTCTCTGCATCGAATGCCGTTCGGGCGGCGATCGATTTCCAACCTCTCTATTCGATCGAGGAAAGCGAGAAATGCGCCTCGCGAGAGACTTAATGTTCCGCTTCACGACATTCTTTACGCACTGGGACGATCCACAGTACCGAGCGCTCGCGCTTCGCTGGCTGCGTAGCACGACCGAGGTTCTTTCGTTCATAAGTCATCGCATCCCCGAGGTTGGTGACTGGATGGGCGTGTTCGGTTCAGACGAAGTTCGCCTGCTCGTCGATAGGGCTTCGCTTCTCGACGAATAGTCTCAGCGAACTGGCTCTACTCAGGCTCGCGATAGCGGATCCGCTCTGCGCGAACGCGGCGCGTTCGAGAGCCGCGCTGGATTTGAAGTACGGCGACGTCGCCTTCTGGGCCGCGGAGAAGGCCCTCGGCGTGAGACAGCGAAAGCACGCTCTCGTCGTCGACTGAGAGCAGAATATCTCCTCGGCGGATGCCCCGCACGCGCTCGAAGGTTCCGGCGATCACGATGGCGCCGCCGTCTCGTGTTAGGCGTAGTGGCACGCCAACCCTTCTTGCAGATCCGACGCTTTCGCTGGCTTCCGCGCTGATCCTTCCCGGCAGTACGAGGCGCTCTTCCCGTCTCTCCCCGGCATCGACGGCGACCGTCATCCCGCCAACGTCCCCACCTTCTTCGTGTGAGGCGCCGACCCGGTAGCGACCGGGAGGGCAGAAGAAGTGAGCTACGCCCTCGCCATCCGTTCGCTCTTCCAGAACCTCCCCGGCTTCATCCACGAGCGCGACTTCGGTTCTCGGCGCGGGTTGTAAAAT
Organism: Myxococcota bacterium; assembly: GCA_020629955.1. Classification (GTDB taxonomy): domain Bacteria; phylum Myxococcota_A; class Polyangia; order Polyangiales; family Houyiibacteriaceae; genus JAHDCI01. The sequence goes on from JAHDCI010000076.1 coordinate 16,030, forward strand.
CGCGTCCACCACGAGCACGTCGATGCCCGATCCTTGTCCAAGGCGCACCGGATCGAGCGTCGCTTGCCCATCCGGGTAAGTTGTGAGGTCGAGCGTCTCGCTGCTTTCGAGCGGCAAGTATCCTTCGGCAACAAAGCGAAGCTCGTAATCGCCCGCGGGAACGCGCTCGAGGGAAAACCCGCCGCTCGCATCTGTACGCTCGATACGGTCGATCCCTTGGGGGCCTTGCACGCGTACCCGGACGCCGCGCAAGGGAGCATCGGAAGGGTCCAGCACGTTTCCGCGAAGCAGGAACGCGGCCCCAAGGTCGACGCGAAGCTCGTTCTCAATTGTTTCCACTTCGGTCGCGAACGTCGCAAGCTCGGGCGTTCGGGGATCGACCTCGAGACGGTAAGGAGGCGGGGGAAGGGCGGAGAACACGAAGGTGCCGTCCTCACTGCTGACTCCATGCCGATCGAGAGGAGCATCCGAACGAAGGGACGCGAGGGAAAGCATCGCTCCGGATACCGGAAAGCCGCGTGGATCGAAGACTCGGAGCGCAAGCTGTTGCAAGTCGGCGGGAACGGCCAAGATGACTTCCTGGCGTTCCGCGCCTTCTTCGATCTCGAACCGTTCTCGAAGCGGCGTGAGCTCCTCGGGCCGCGCGGTGAGAACGACCGTGCCGATGGCCCCCTCAAAGCTGAACGCACCGTCGCGCCCGGTAATTGTCGTTCGTGCCCAAGGTTCTCTCTCCGTCCGAAGCTCCACCAAGACCGAGCCGAGGCCAAAGCCGCGCGCATCCACGACGCGCCCGTCGATGGTGGTTCCCTCCGGAATGACGAGGTCGAGACGACGCGCATCGCCCGCATTGAGGCGGAACGAATCGCTGATGGTGGGTGCGTGGCTTGGATGATCCGCAAACACCTCGCCCACTCCTGGCGGTAGCCCATCGAGTTCGTATCTTCCCAGTCGATCCGTGACAGCGCTCCCACCGAGTGGCGCTCGCGCATCCGGTGTATCGCCCGGCTCGAGCGGAATCGGCGGGACCGGCCCGAGAGTGACTCCGAGTCCGCCGCCCATCGCTTCGCCCGGCTCGGCGTTCTGTGCACCCGCCTGTTGAGGGAGCGGGTCCGCCTCTACCAAGAAGCGAACGACAGCGCCGCGAACGGGTCGGTCTTGGGCATCGTAGACGTAACCATATACGCGCCCGCCTTGGACCAGTTCGATCTCAAGATCTTCCACCTCGATCGGGCCTTCCGCGGGATCCGCGTCCGCTTCCCGATCGCGCCGCGCAGCTTCCTCTTCGTCTTCTTCGGCCGGCAAGAATAGCTGGGTTGCGACATACCCCGTCGCGCGAACCGAAAGCCAAACGGGGCCTTCCGGGAGGCCGGGGAAGACGAAGCGACCATCCGAGCGAGAGAGTGTCGTGTGCGGAAGAAGGGCGACCCCATCGACGCTCGCCGAGAGCTCCGCGTCTTCAATCGGTTCGCCCTCGAGGCTGCGAACGACCCCGGCGACGCGCCGACCTTGGCCAAGGCGCAGCGTGACAAACTCTTGATCGCCGTTTTCCACGCGAATGCCTTGAATCGGGTCTGCCACAAGGGCCTGCGCACGTGCGTGTAACTCGTAGACGCCGTCGGCGACCCCATCAAAACGGAATCGTCCATACTCATCCGCTTCGGTCTGACGTGCGGGCCAAATGCCGCTTCCAACGATCGTGACCCTCGCGGCGGAAGGGCTACCCTCCGGATCGTAGACAACTCCTCCGATCGCATTTCCGGTCTGAATGACGAGGTCAACGCGTTCCTCATCGCTTGCAAGGGAGCGCCACGCGGAACCCTCTGGATGGGAGACGCTGAGCCGCCCGGGAAGATCGATCTGCGGAAACTCGAAACGGCCCCGCTCATCGGTCGTCGCGACGCTCCGTTCCCCTTCCGAGCCATCTGGATTCACCGCGATGCGGATCACTTCGGCTCCGGATGCGGCGATCCCAAAGGGCGTTCGGACGTGGCCGACAAGTGTGGGGCGCGCCTCGAGCCGAAGTGTCAGAAGCTCATTGTGTTCCGGCGGGATATTGCTCGAGAGCGGCAAAAAAGGATCAAGCACGACGCGCGCCACCTCGGCCCTCCCGCGCTCTGCGAAGCCTTCCGCATCCGTTTGCACCGACCACGTGCGCTCTCCCTCACGTAGCGAGACCTCGACCTCGGGGAGAGCGCTGCCGTCCGGCGCGAGCAAGCGTAGAAAAGCGCGGGGTGAATCTTCGGGCCGCGGTCGCGTGGCGATCGGCTGACCGGGAATCAGCGAGACTCCTAACGCGAGGACACCAACGCAAAACCCGATCCACGTTGGGATGCCATCGCTTGAATGGCTGCGTTGCGGGCGCGGGGACATCGCTCGCAGCATGCGATGAGCCAGGTCTTTGGCCAAAGGAAAAGCCCGCTTTGTGTTGGTCCGAGGAGTGAACTACGCATACCCGGTGCCGAAGATCCCCGATGGCTGTGATCCGAACTCGATCGTCTTGACCTTTCCGGTCGCGAACGAGCATGCCAGCCTCCGGGTGGACCGCTTCATTCAACTTCGGATCCCCCGTCTATCGCGGACCCGCGCGAAAAAAATCGTTCAGAAGTGCGCGTATACCGAGGATGGGCGAAAGCTGCGGGCGAGCCAACGGGTCAAAGCGGGAGAGATTGTCCTTCTTGTTCGGGCGCCGATGAACGAACCGGAGACCCCGCGCTACTTCCGCGTACTTCATCAAGACGATCACGTGATCGCGATCGATAAGCCTAGCGGATTGCCCATGCATCCGACGGCCACGTACCACCGAAATACCCTGACGCGTTTGCTTGAGCTCGAATACGGAGAAAAGGCAGTGCAGTTCGCGCACCGTCTCGATCGTGAGACCAGCGGCATTGTCCTCTGTGGGAAAACGCGTGCGGCGGAGATCGCGATGAAGCGTCTCTTCGAGACCCGCCAAGTGCAGAAGACCTACCTCGCGATCGTTCGCGGCGAGATGCGGGAGCGCGAAGGCGAAATCGATGCTCCGCTCGGGGAAGATCCGAATGGACCACACGTTCGCATGGTTGTTCGGCCCGACGGGCTCCACGCGTTGACCCGCTTCGAGGTGCTCGAGAGAGCGCGAGGATATTCGATGGTCCGGCTCTTCCCGAAAACAGGGAGGCAGCATCAACTTCGGGTCCATCTTGCAGAACTTGGGCATCCAATTGTGGGGGATAAGCTCTATGGCCCCGAAGGAGCCGCTCCTTTTTTGGAGAATATTGAGACCGGCTGGACCCGAGATTTAAGCCGGCGCACAGGACACCCGCGGCACGCGCTTCATGCGGCCTCGATCGAAATAGAGCACCCCAGTGGCGGCCGAATTCTTCGCGTCGATTCCGAGCTTCCGTGGGATTTAGAGGTGCTTTGGCAGCAGGGTGCAGAATCGCTGGAAATGGGGCCCAGTGTGACAGCCGAGACGCTTTTGCGGTCCCCAGAGGTCGAAGATCCCACGTTTGTGGTGGCTCCTCCCTTGCTCGGAGCCGCGACTCTCGCTACCACCAATGAAGATGTGGTTCTCGATTGATCGCGCTTCGCGCGCTGCCTCGTCGCTCCTAATCGCGGCGTCCCTTTCCAATCTCGCTCCGGTCGCGCTTGTCAGCGTGCCGCTCCTTGCGTGCGGAGGGTCTCAGGACGAAGAGCTGATTGGCTCGCCGATGGATACCGAAGACTACGAATACTTCGACGGGGCGATCGATTTCGTCGCGGATCCCGAAGCGCTTCAGGGGCAATGGCGCGAGCAGTGGTCAAACGGGCTCGACCAGCGGGTTCGGCGCGCCGACGCGATCGCGTATGTCACTGTTCAGACCTATCGCACGGATATCGATCCGAACGGCGGAGAGACGAAGCGATTCTCGATCACCGTCGATCGCAATCTCTCCGGTGAAGTCGAAGAGGGGATGACCTTTACTTCGCGGCCAGGGGAGATCGGCTACAACACGGTCGACGGTCGCGAAGACCAGATCCTCAACAGTCGCTTTGTCCTTTTCCTTCGTTGGCATCTTCCCGAGGGCGGCACCGTCGCGACGCCATATTGGCATCTCTCTCCGGCCGTGGAAGCGGTCACGGCGCGCACCGAATATCTCATCGAGCGGCGTCGCGGCGAAGATATGTCCGATGGCACCCGCGTGATTGTTCACGAGCACACAAACGACTGAACAACCTTGCGGAGCTCGTGACCTTCGCTCTAGGGAGCCAGGGCGTGACGTGTTCCCGCGCTTCCAAATTAACGCGCTGCGTCGTCTTGCGTCACAGTGGATTTCACCCATCTTTACACCACGTTTTATCCCGCGGTTGACGTGAGCCAGCGCTGACTGTTAGTGGTCATGGCCGTCGATTTTCGGCCCCTTAGGAGACTCTCAAAATGCCCAAAGTTCTTGTTTCGGACAAACTCAGCGATTCCGGCGTCGCCGCGCTCAAAGAAGCCCCCGGCATCGAAGTCGACGTCAACACGGGCCTCTCCGAAGCGGAGCTGATCGAGATTATCGGCCAGTACGATGGGCTGGTCATCCGAAGCGGAACGAAGGTGACGCCGGCGGTTCTCGAAGCGGCGAGTTCCCTCAAGGTCGTGGGCCGCGCGGGCATCGGCGTCGACAATGTCGACCTCGCTGCGGCGAGCAAGCACGGCGTTGTCGTTATGAACACGCCTTTCGGCAACGCAGTGACCACGGCGGAGCACGCGCTCTCGCTCATCTCCGCGCTCGCCCGCAACATCCCGCAGGCCACCGCTTCGATGCGTGAAGGCAAGTGGGAGAAGAAGAAGTTCAAGGGCCGCGAGAAGTGGAATAAGACGCTCGGTATTGTCGGACTCGGCAATATCGGGAAGATCGTCGCGGATCGCGCACTCGGCCTCCGCATGAACGTGATCGCCTCCGACCCGGTCCTCACGGACGCCGAAGCCGAAGCGCTTGGCATCGAGCGCGTGTCCTTCGAGGACCTGCTCGCGAAGGCCGATTTCATCACGATTCACGCCCCGCTTGTTCCCAGCACGAAGCATCTCTTTGGCGCCGAACAGTTTAAGGCGATGAAGAAGACGGCGATGATCGTGAACGCGGCGCGTGGCGGCATCATCGACGAGGCCGCTCTCGCGGAAGCGCTCACCTCGGGCGAAATCGCAGGCGCCGGCATCGACGTCTTTGAGCAGGAGCCGGTCGCGGCGGACAACCCCCTCCTTAAGGTTCCGAACTGCATTCTCACGCCGCACCTCGGCGCGTCCACGCACGAAGCCCAGGATCGCGTCGGTGTTCAGATTGCCCAGCAGATTGGGAAGTTCCTGAACGACGGCACGATCGAGAACGGCGTGAACGTTCCTTCGATTGACGGAGAACGCGCCAAGCGCCTGACCCCGGCCGTCGACCTCGCAAAGGCCCTCGGTGCGCTCCTCGCGCAGATCTCGGGCGACCCCCGCGAAGTTCGCGTCTCCTGCTCGGGTGACCTCGCGGAGCTTGCGCAGCCGGTCGCTCAGGAAGCGCTCGCGGCGTTTCTCTCGAAGAAGTCCGGACAGACGATCACCTCACTTTCTGCGCCGTACGAAGCGAAAGAGAAGGGCATTAAGCTCACCGCCGATACTTCCGACCGCTCGCTTCCGGTCATTCGCGTCGTCGTCAACGATGGCGACGGAGTGCACACGGCTTCCGGTCGCCGCAGCCGCGGCGGTGGGCTTCGACTGGTGGGCCTTGAAGGTTACGAGCTCGATGCCGTCCTCAAGGGTCATGTTCTGATCGTGCGCAACTCGGACAAGCCCGGCGTCATTGG
>JAHDCI010000330.1 GCA_020629955.1 Myxococcota bacterium
ACGAAAAAAGCCACCCCGAAGGATGGCCCGTTCTCGCGTTTCGGAAGCCTTAGGGACGAGACGAAGCGAATGCCATCTCGCGCGAAGAGAGCTCCGCTCGGAACGTATTCGCAGCGTCCGTCTCACCGAGCGCATCGGCGAGGTCGGCGCGTACTTCGAAATAGCCGGGGCGCCGGAACGCGCTGGCGTCGAGCGCATCGGCCCACTCTTGCGCCACCTCGAGTTCTTCGGCCTCAATCGCGGCACCGATGACCGCGACCATCGCTTCGCCGTTTGGACGATTGGCGACATTGGCCTGCGCGACTTCAAGCGCCTCCTCTGCGCGACCAAGGGCGAGCAAAAGGTCGACGCCGTGGCCCCCAACAGCCTCGGGGTAGTCTTCGAGACGTGTAAGGAAAGCGACCTCGGCCTCTTCCCGCAAGCGCGCCGCGTCGCCGGGGCGATAAAGTGCGTCGAGAGTGTCAGCCAAAGCACCCATCAGCTCGGGGGAGCCGGTCGACTCCACGACGGGCTCGTAGAGCGCACGCGCTTCTTCAAGCTGCCCTTGCTCGGCGAGTGCTTCCGCAAGATGCTCCACAGTCAGGTACCAGCCGGGGTACGCCGCAAGCGACTCACGATAGTGCGCCTCCGAGGCTTCGAAGCGGCCGTAGTCGAGATCGAGAAGCCCGCGAACGAGATGAATCAACGCCGTTCGGTATCCCGCGGGGGGCAGTGAATCGAGAGCCTCCTCAAGGAGTGCGTCGGCGAGCGCATAGTCACCGGTCTCGGCGACATAGTTTGCGTAGGAAAGGATTTGCTCCGGCGTTGCCAGTCGCGCTTCGTACCCTTCGCGAAGCGCTGGCTCCGCGGATTCGTATTCGCCGAGCGCAAAGGCGAGGTCTGCCCGGAACGTATCGAGCTCACGACGCGTCTCGGTAAGCACAACGCCAGATTCGACTCGGGTGAGCGCCGCTTCGACCGACTCAAAACGGTGCAGGGAGTAGTGAAGGCGAGCGGCCTCAAAATGAGGTCCACGCGATTCGCCGGCGAGCTCGTAGGCTCGATCCATCCAGCGATCCGCCTCACGGAAATGTTCAAAACGGCCTGTCAGCTGCGCGAGCGCTCGGTGAATCGAGGAAGCTTCCGAGGCATCGAGCCACGTTCCGCTCGATTCGGTCCGTTCTTCGTGAAAGCGAAGTTCGGACTCAAGCCGGCGAATCGACTCGTCCGCGCCTAACGCCGCAGCGGCCGGCGTTGGCAGCGGCGTCAGCTCGACGTCCGCAAAGAGACTTCCCTCAAAATCAGCGGAACGCTCGGTCGGCTCCGTTGGAAGGGGGGGAAGTGGAGGCTCGACCATCGAGCCTGTTTCGGTGCAACCCGCGAGCGCGAGGACGAGCCCGAAGATCGATACCGAAGAGGCGAAGAGCCCCCCTGCGCCCCCACGTTCAAAACGTGGGGACGAGGGAACCTCTCCCGCACAGCGTGATTCACTGTGCGCTTGGGAACCATCGGCTCCCAGTGATGCATGTTCCGGCCTCGCAGAGGCGTTGGATGAGGACTGCGCAAGGAGCGCCCGCAGCGAATGGAGACCAGACATCATCACTTCTCCCGATTACTCGTGTGCGTCCGCGAGGTAGGGGAACTCATCGCTAAACGCGACGTCGTTCTCCGACGGGTTCAGCACGCCGACGAGAGTCGTCGGCTCGTTCACCGTGAGGTCGAGGAGAATGACCGAGAGGGTCACGTCCATGACAGGATCGGCCAGACGGCGACCGTTCGGGAATCCCGCATCGGCGGCCGGATTGATCTGGAGAGTATCCGGCACGACAAGCGAGACGACCGGTACGCCTTCCGCAACCTCTTGGGCCACACACACCGGGAGAGAAGCCTCGTCCTCGGGATCCGAGGGATCCATGGAGCACGGGGTAAGCCCGGGCGCGTCGAGAATATCGTCGTCGAGGGCATCGTGGAGACCGCCGAGGTTCGAGAGAAGCTCGCCTGCAAACATCAGGGTCGCGTCGTCCGAGGGATCGGCGTCGTTGTAATCGCTCTTATTCGTGACGAGCGCGGTGGAGACCGCGGGCATGCCCATACGGTCGACGCGGGTGTAGGCATCCGGCTCGTCCGTTCGGAAGTCGAAGCCCATCACGTCTGCCGCGCAAACCGCGGCGCCGCTCGCATCGAGACCGGTCGGTCCCGCGTGACTGCAGTGCGTCGCCGGCATTGCGTTCGCGGGAATCCCGCCGTGGTAGATGCGGCACTGAATCGAGTCACCCTCAGTCGTTCCAGGGACGCCTTCATCGTTGATCGCTTCGCAGGCGGTCATGCACGCTGCGTCGTTGTCGTAGATCGCATCGCTTCCGCGGCACGTACGCGAGACATTGCTGCAGTAGTTCTCACAGTAGCTGCCGCAGATTCCGCCACCGGTGAACCCAGCCGCGGCGCAATTCGGGGTGTCGAGCTGTGCGTGCGAGAGACGGCAGGCGATGGTGTTGCCGCTCGTGTCGCCAGCGGTGCCGGTCTCCCAGTCGCCAACATCGTCGCACCAGGTGATGCACTCGCTCATATTCGCGAAGCCTGCAGCTTCACCGTCGCACGCGGCGAGCACCGCGGTGCAAAGCGTTTCGCAGCTGAGGTCGTCGGTTCCGCCGTCCTCTTCGCCACCGTCTTCACCGCCGGCGTCTTCTTCGCCGCCATCTTCTTGGCTCGCGTCCTCGGTGCCGGCGTCTTCCATGGAGCTATCCATGCCGCCATCCGTGGTCACATCGTCATCACCGCACCCGAAAGCCGCGAGGCTCAAAAGAATGCTCAAGCCCATCGCCTTTGGAAGGCCAAATGTCGTCTCTGCGTTCATCGGATTTCTCCCGTCGTGGCCCACACGCGGTACGGGCCTTCGGCGCCGATGGCGGCAATATCGAAGTCGACGACGATGGCGTTGATGTTCAGGCCCTCGAAGAAGTCGCGATCCGGGCTAAACGAGAGGTCCCCACTCGAGAGCGTGTCCTGGAAGCCCTGGAGGTCGAAGAAGAAGGGGTCGTCGTGCTGGCCCGCGTAGACCATCGCGCTTCCGGAGTTCAGCGTCGTTCCCACCGCGCCAATTACGTCGGCATCGGAGCCGGGCACGTTTTGCGCCCACACGCCCCACTCGCCGGCATCGTTCTGAGCGAAGCGGAAGTACAGGGTGCGATCGGGCTCAAGATCCTCGTCGGCACCATCGATGTGGATGGCATAGAGGACATCGCGGCTATAAGCCGCGTCGGTGCCGGGCGCGACGGGCCCCGCAAAGGTAAGGACCGCGGAAATGCGGTCATCGTGGTGCCAAGCGTAGAGGTCACCGATATCCGCGGCATCTCCCGCGCTAACACGGTCACTCGGATCAAGATGATCCGCAGCGTCGACCGGCGCGCCGAAGAGGGCCCCGGCACCGAGTGCCAGCGCGCACCCTAGGTACAAGCTCTTTTTGTTCAAACCAAATCTCCTCACATAGGAAGCCCTCA
>JAHDCI010000077.1 GCA_020629955.1 Myxococcota bacterium
CTCAGAATGTCGCGTCGCGGCACTGGGCTAGACGTCCGAAAGCGCCGCTGGCGCGAGACGTGCGCGAACGGCGAGATCTCGGCGCGCAGCATCCCCGTGTGCGGGGATTAGCCAATCAGCAGGATTTCGCAGGAGGCTGCGGTCTCGCGGATTCGGCTGCAGAGCGAGCCTAGGTCGTGATCGTGGTCCACGAGGTGCCCACTTTCAATATTTCCTCGCTCGTCGTGAACGCAGTCGCTGAGTGCGACCCATTCGCCGGCGTGCTCTTCTTGAAGAGCGCCGAGCGTGCGTCGAGCGGCAGAGAGTTGAACGTATGACTGACGCGGAGAACGACGCAGTCCGATCGATTGGGGAAGACCCATGTGGCGATAGTTGGAAATTCGGAGCGCACGATCAACGTTTCACGTGAGTGACATCAAGGCCCCGGGTTGACACATTTCTGTCACGTGCAAGCGAGGTGTCGGCGCTGATCCTTGTTGCGCCCAAGCCCGTCCGGGATCGCCCGCGCAACTCTTGAGCTCTGCTCGAAGTATGAGAGACTCCCCGCATGAGTGAAACGCCTCGTGATTCCTCGGCGGCCGTCTCGGCCGACGCCTTCAAAGCGGCGCTCCGCGCCTGGGCCAGCGGGGTGACGATCGTCACGACCCAGCACTCGGCTGGCCCCTACGGCATGACGGCGAGCGCTTTTTCGAGCGTCTCCGCAGATCCACCGCGTATTCTCGTCTGCATCAACCGAAGCACTTCCTGCTTCTCGTATGTCGACGAAGCGGGCGTGTTCGCAGTCAATATCCTTGGGGATTCGCAGCAGGCGCTCTCGAACCGCTTTGCGATGGTTCCCGGTCCCGAACGTTTCGACGGGGTGCCCTTTGCAGCCAGCCCGAAGACCGGCTCGCCGTGGCTTGAGGGGGCCGCTGCGTCCTTGGATTGCCGGGTGGTATCGCGGCATGACGAGGGCACGCACGCCATTTTCATTGGGGAAGTGTTGGCGACCCGAGCGTCGGACGACACCCCGCTGGTTTATTGGAATCGCGGATATCGCCGTCCTTCCGAGGCCCTCCCTGCCGACGATGCGTCGTAGCGCTGTCGAAACGGGACTATTTGGGAAGCCCGCGCTGTTGATCTTCGAAAGCCTTACGGATCTTTGGATTTGGCCCGTGGATTTCGGGCCAATCTACGATATGACGGGTACGCGCCATGAGCCGCTCCAAGTCAAACACCAAATCAACATCTAGCGGGTCCTCGACGCGTTCGAGTCGGCCTGCGAAGCGCGGGAAAAAGAAGCCGAAAAAGCAGGGCTCTTTTTTCGGACGACTGTTCCGCCGGCTTGTCTACCTTGCGATCGCCGGGATCATTGTCGGCGGTCTCGGGCTCGCGGGTGCGATCTGGTATTACGGGCGGGACCTTCCGGATGTCGCTTCGCTCCGCAACTACGAGCCGCCGGAGATCAGCCGAGTTGTCGACCGGAACGGCGATGTCATCGGGGAGATCTTCGCCGAGCGTCGCACGGTCATTCCGCTGGATCAGATCCCGCGCTCACTCATTCTCTGTACCCTCGCCGCCGAGGACGCTGATTTTTACGAGCATGAAGGGCTCGATTATCCCGGCATCGCCCGGGCCGTCTTCCGCTACGTGCAACGAGGCGGGGAAGCGCGAGAGGGGGCCAGTACGATCACGATGCAGGTCGTAAAGCTCCTGCTCCTTGGATCCGAACGAACGTTCGAACGAAAGCTCCGGCAGATGATTCTTGCGCGGCGTTTGGAGCAAGAGCTCTCGAAGGACGAGATCCTCCATCTCTATCTAAACCACATCAACTACGGTCACGGCCGATATGGCGTTCAAGAGGCTGCGCAGTTTTACTTCGGCAAAGATGCTCAAGATCTGAACCTCGCAGAAGCGAGCGCGATCGCCGGCATCCCGCAGACTCCGTCTCGTCTTTCGCTTCGGACGCACCGTGAAAATGCCCTCCGCCGGCAACGCTTCATTCTCACGCAGCTTGAGGAAAAGCGCGATCAATATTGGCCCGACCTGACGGTCGACCAAATCGAGCAGGCGCGAGAAACGGAAATCGACGTGGTCGAGCGGGAAGTGCGTCAGAGCGCACCCGAGATCATGCGTCACGTGCGGCGGGAGCTTCGCGAGATAGTGGGTGACGACGAATACCGGCGCGGCGGCTTCGTGGTTGAAACGAGCCTCGATCTCGCCTTGCAGGAGCAGACCCGCTCGGCGCTGCGAAGTGGCCTCGAAGCGATCGATGCCCGCCATCGCCGGCAGGGGGCGCTGCGTATCCCACGTCGGGCACCGGATCGTCCGGATGTGGAACGTCTTCGCGTGGGCGGCACCTACCTCGCCATCGTGAGTGGGACCGACGACGAAGAAGGGATGATTTATTTCAACGCCCGCGGTCATCGTGCCGCGGTGCCGATCGAGAGCGCCGCGCGTTACAACCCCGAAGGGCTCTCCGCCAGCGAGTTTGCGCCGAACGGAGCGACCGTACGGATCTCGGTTCTGGAGATCCCGGAGGCCGAAGAAGGCGAAGAGACGGTAGCCCGAGCCCATATCGAACGCGGAACCCAGGGGGCCGTCGTGGTGCTGGATCCGCGAACGCGCGATGTTCTCGCGCTTGTCGGGGGCTATGAGCGAGGCCCGGGTTTCGACCGCGCGCGTCAAGCGAGGCGCCAGCCCGGGAGTACCTTTAAGCCGATCGTCTACTCCGCGGGGATTCGTAGCGGCCAGCTAACGCCCGCGACGATCATGATCGATGCGCCGGCGGTGTACGACCAATGGCAGCCGCAGAATTACGAATCTTGGCGACACTCGGGGCCGATTCGTCTTCGAGATGCGCTCGCTCGTTCCGTCAACGTCGTGGCGGTGCGCGCGATTGAAACGGTGGGGCCCGAACATGTGGTCAGTTTTGCGCGCGACCTCGGCATCGAGAGCGAGCTGGAACCGACCCTGGCGCTGGCCCTCGGCGCGAGCGCGGTCACGCCGATGGAGATGACGAACGCGTATGCGACCTTCGCCGCCGGAGGGCGCTGGGAGCAGTCGCGACTCATCCGTTCGATTCGAGACCGAGAAGGAAATGAAGTTGAGCTCCCTGGCCGCGCCTCCGCGCGCGATGTGCTAACGCCCGCAGAGGCCTACGTCACGACGAGAATGCTTCAAGGGGTAACGCAACGTGGGGGCACCGCCGCTCGCGCCGGGCGTCTCGAGATCCCCGTCGCTGGCAAGACGGGCACGAGCAACAACGCGAAGGATGCTTGGTTTGTTGGCTTTAGCGCGGACGTCGTGACCGGCGTGTGGGTCGGCTTTGATGATAATCGTCCGATCGGTCGGCGCGAAAGCGGTGGTCGAAGTGCGCTCCCGATCTGGATCGAGGTCATGCGCGCTGCATCGCGGGGACGCCGGCCCGTCGAGTTCCCGAGACCCTCGGGAGTGGTCGAACTTTCGATCGATCCGGTTAGCGGCAACTTGGCCTATGAAGGTCAAGAGGACGCGATCGATGAGGTCTTTGTGGAGGGGCGAGCTCCCACCGAGCGGGCGCTTCCACCCGAGGTTGCGGACTCGAATACCTTTCTTCTCGAGCAGTTCCAGGGAGGGTTTGGAGCACCCGAACCCGCCCCGAGCGACAACGCAGGCGCGGGCGAGAATGCCCCAGACTCTCCGGAGGCTGGCAGCGTCGAACACGCACCCGCGGCGCCATGAACTTTCGCACCTGCGCGCTAGGCCTCGCCGCGACGGTGCTGTGTTCCTCCGCTCTTTCCCAGCGGGTCTTCTCCGAGGCGGAGGTTCAGACGAGCCGGGCGAACCCTTACGCGCCACATCGCGCGGCAATCTTTCGTCTTATGGCGCCGATCGCACCCGCCCGCGCGGATGAGGGTTGTTTGCTTGAGATCGCCTCCGGGCTTGAGCCGCTCCGCGCCGTCGTGATCGCCTCCTTGTGCGCAGACGCAAACGCGATCGAAAATGGCGAGGAAGACGACGCGGCAGGGGCGGACGCGCGCCAGCTCCACCTTCGGCTCTCCCGCGTCGGAACCAACTTGCACCTTGAGGGGACTCGCCGCGAACGCCTCTCTTGGTGGCGCGCCTTTCTCGCCGGAAGCTCGGAGCGAGTCTCGCGCCAACATCTTCGCGCGCCGGTCGACGCTCACCTCGCGGCACTTCTCGGAGAAGCGGAGCCCCTCGGTCAAGCCGCGGTGGACGCTCGATCCTTTCGCGTCTCCGCAAACGGGATTCTTGCTGTCGCGGGCGCGTTTGATGGTGGGAGAAGAGCGATGCTCCTGACGGGAACGCATTTGCGCTGGGTCTCACTCGATAGCGCGCGGGCAGTCGTTCTTGCGCAGGTGGAGCTCCCCGCCGATCCCCACCCGTTTGCTCACCCGCCAACGCGCGGCTCCCTCGTGGGGGGATGTCCCTCGCAAGGCGATTGTCAGTTCTACGCGAGCGTCGCCGGACGCAGCCGAGTTCTCGATGTCCGGGTCGGGGAGCAAATTGAGATTTCGGAGAGCGAGCTTTGTCCGGAAGGAGCGATGCGTCTTCGGGATGCATGCACGAGCAGCGTGCTTGGCCGGGATTATCTATCGCGCGAACTTCGAAATCGCGCGGGTGAGCTCGTGAGCGAAGCACCGATCAGTTTTTACGGAAGAACGATGCGGCATATTCTTCGCGCGGATGGAACGACGCACCGCGTGGAGCTCGCGACCAGTCGTGCTGGACGCCTGGTGTGGCGACAAAATGGCCGAGATGCTGGGATGAACGGTTTCGGCGCGGCGCTCGCCTCCTCGGACCTCGACCTCGACGGACAACTGGAGGTTCTTGCGTGCTCCGATAACGAACTCGGGGAAGGCGATGAGCTACGTCTCCTTCGGGTTCTCGATGATGGTGGCGTTCGCACGATCTGGACCAGCGAGGCGCTCACCGGTTCCGTTCTTGTGGCAGGAGAAGGTGATATCGACGGCGACGGAATCGACGAACTCCTCGCGGTCGAATCGGAAGGCACACGGTCTCGGATATGGGTCGTGCAATGAGACCTTTGATTGGGCTTTTGGCGTTCGGCACACTCGCGGCGCTGTTCCTTTTGCCAGAGCGAAGCTATGGAGCGCTGCCGCCCTCGTATGGCGGACGAATCGTTTTGCCGAGCCTCGGTACGCCTCGAGACCCGCGGAGCGATCTCCCCGAAAATGCGCTCGAGCAATCGCTTGCATCGCTCGTTCACGACACGCTCTACGTGGTCGATTCCGCAGGACGTGCGCGGCCGCATCTGGCGGCCGGAATGCCTGAGTATCTCGATGGTCGCGTCCGCATTCGTCTGCGTCGTGGGGCGCGTACGCAGGCCGGAGAGGAGCTCGTTGCACACGATATCTATCGCGTCTTGCGGACCGTTACCTACGACGCTCATCCATTCCTCGCCGGGTTCACGCAAGATAACGGCCGCGTGCAGGCCCGAGAGCTCGATCGTTATACGATCGAAATCGATCTCGACCGACGATTCGATGTCGCACAGCGGCTCGCCGCGTTGCCGCTCGCGATTCGGATAGGCGCAGGGACGGCCCGAGGACGCGGTCGCGGCACGGGCCCGTTTGTATCGCGGCCGCGCGATGGGTCCCTCGAACTCATCCAGTTTCGCGGGGCGCCACGAGGAGCGCCACGCCTGACATCGCTTTCGATCGTCGATACCGCCTCTCGGCAGGAAGAAGTCCGCGCGTTCGAGCTTGGTGAGCACCACGTCTCGTTTCACGGTGCCTCCCTCTATCGCCAGAACACGAGAGCACGTTCTCTTCGTCTTCCAGGTGGCGCGGTCACGCTGATCGGGAGCTCGCCTCGAGGAGTGGACAGTCTACGCTCGATCGATGGTTTGCTCGACCGGCGACGCCTGGCGCGCGTCGGTCTAGCGCCGAGCGCCGAGCTTCGCCCAGGTCACCGACCTCAAGGAGGCGCGCGGGGAACCATCCCGAACCCGCTACGCATTCAGGTCGATGAACACGATATTCTCCAGGTGGAGCTCCTTCGCGCGATTCGCGCTCAGCTTGATGCCCGCCGGGTGACGGTCGACCAAGTCGCACGCGGTGAGAGCGCGGATCTTCGTATCGCGCGTGTGGTTTCGCCACTGCTTGACGATGATGCCGCGTGGATCGCGAGCGCCTCGCTCCAGGCTCGAAATCGAGAGCTCGCCGAATCTGCGATGGTCCCTGGGATCGCGGATGCAGAGCTACAGAGAATTTCTCAGAGCTTGCCGATGATCGTCCTTGGAAGAGCGCAGATTGAGATGCACTACCGTCGCTCCATTCGGGGGCTGCGGGTCGATGCGATGGGTCGGCTTCGCTTCGACCGGGCTCACTTCGCCCGAGGCGACCAAGCTGCGGAGGACGAATCATGAGTTTACGTTTTCGCATCGCGTTGCTCTTCTTGATCGCGACCTTTGTCCCCTTTGCCGGATTGGGCGTGCTGGTTCAGTCGACAACGGTCGAAGAACGCCGTGCGGAGCACCGACAGCTCCTCGAGCGCCGCGTTCGGTCCGCCGATCAACGACTGGCACGTCAGGATGCGGAGGACCGGCGCGCACTCTCCGCGATGTGCGAGCACGACCTGGTCATCGATCGCCTGATTCTCGATTTGGCGACGGGACGCTTTGGGCCATCCCAGGAGCAATCCCTGGTCTCTCTATTGCCATCGATGATGCAAGGACGTCGCTTCGATGTTCTCTTCCTGCTCGATGCCAGGTCTGGAAGCGAACGAGGGAAGATCCTTGGCGCGGGCCACGACCCAGAACGCGCGGGGGCTGCGCGATCGGACCTCCTCGACGCGATCGCGCGGGGCGATAGAGCGTTTGTCGATGACGTACGGGTGGTCGGAGAAGAAGGCGGTCGCGATGTCCGCGCGTTGCTTCAGGGCTGCCTCGTCGAACGTGATGGAGTGTCGCTCGGAGTGGTGGGCGGCAGAGTCCTCAGTGAAGATTTCGCAGAAGCACTCATGGGCGATAGCGCCCCGGTTGTCTTTCGCCTGTCCGATATCTCCAGCGACCAGGCCACCGATGCGCTCGGCGGCGGAGAGGTTGTCGCATCGTTTGCCAACGCGAGGGGCGAAGCCCGCATCTCGTTTACCGCGCACTTCGATGATGCTCCGCTCGAGGCCGAAATCGCCGCGCTTGAGAAGCGCGCCCTGGGGATCGCAGGCGTTGCGTTTCTAATCGCGATCGGGCTCTCGCTCTTGCTTTCTTGGTCGCTTTCTCGGCCGCTTGCCCAACTCGCAGAAGCGGCGCGACGGGTTGGACAAGGGGACCTCGAATCGCAAATGGATGTTCGCGGAGGTGCCGAAATCGGCGAGACCATGACCGCGTTTAACGAGATGACCCGCGAGCTTCAATCGACGCGCCAGAAGCTCCTTCGCGCAGAACGCATCGCGGCTTGGCGAGAAGTCGCGCGCCGCATCGCCCACGAGATCAAGAACCCGCTTCAGCCGATCCAGATGGAGATCGAGACGATGCGGAAGATGCATCAACGAAAGCATCCCGCGTTTGATGAAGAGTTTGGGGGCTCCACCCAGTTGATTCTCGACGAAGTGCGCCGGCTCGATTCGATGGTCACGGAGTTTTCGCGTTTTGCTCGTCTGCCCCGACCGAAGCCGAAGACCATCGATGTCGCGGAGGTCCTCGGGCAAGCGGTGGACCTTCACTCAGGACGCTCGAGCGAACTCGCTGCGGCGCTTGGAAGTGTCGAGCTCCGGGCCGACCGCGAGCAACTCATGCAGGTCTTCGTGAACCTCATCCAGAACGCTTGCGACGCAGCCGAAGCGATTCGGCCAGAGGGACAGGGACGCGTTCGCGCGTCCCTTCACGACGAAGGTGAAAGCGTCGAGATCCGTATCGAGGACAATGGCCCAGGCATCCCCGAAAAGGACCGCCTGCGCGTTTTTGAGCCCTACTTCACGACCAAATCCGAAGGCACCGGGCTCGGCCTTGCGATCGTCCATCGCATCGTCGGCGATCACGCCGGCACGCTTGATGTCGAAGATGGCATCGATGGCGGCGCCGCGTTCGTGATCCGGCTGCCAAAGAGCGGTCCACCCGAAGCCATCGCAGCCTCTCTCGCGGATACCGATCTTCCGTTAGGCTAGCGCAGATGACGAGCGTCCGACTCGTGGATCACCTCGGGAATCTGCTGTGAGATGACCTCAGGCCTTAAGCCACGCTGAGAGGTCGATTTCGCCCGCACTGAGCAGCTGCTGGAATCGCCCAACCACAAGCTCCCCGAACGGGCCCTTCGCGAAAGGGATCGCGAAGGCGAGGGTGCCGCAAAGTTCGTCGATGACGTTGTGGGTGCGCACCTTCTCCTTTGAGGTGTCAAAAAGCATAAACGCCATCGTGAGCACATGCAGCGCCCATAAGCCGAGCGCGATGAGTTCACGGCGTTCCGGCGGCAGCGACTCTTCCTCGAGAGTTGCGTCGAACTGAGCGACGGCGCGTTGAACGATCGGGCGACTCTCCAGCGAGAAGATCGAGAGCGGGCTCGACGCGTCTGCGAGCGTTCGGGTGATCGCGCGGAGGAGATTCTCGTCGTCTTTGACGGTGTCGATCTTGGCGTGAAGAACAACGCGAAGACGTTCCTTCAGCGAGGAGGCATTTCCAAGTTTCTCGCGGACGGCTTCCTCGTGGGCGTCTTGCGAGCGCTGGTAGAAATCGAAGACAATCTCGTCCTTCGATCGATAGTAGTGGTAGGCGGAACCGAGCGAGATCCCCGCTGCGCTTGCGATATCGCGCATCGTGGTCTCGTCGAAACCTTGCTCGCGGAAAAGTGCCACGGCGGTCCCGTAGATCAGTTCTCGCTTTCGTTTCCGGCGCTCGCTCTCTTCAACCACGACTCAGACCTTACCAGGAGCAAAGCCCTACCGGTATGCGTTCACCGGAGCGCACATGGAGCCGTGGCAGGGGGTGCCGACCCAAAAGCCGATGCGCTGCCGGTTCTTGGAAACCCATGTGAAGAGCCGCGTTCGGAGCCAACGCCACGAGGGGTCGCTGAGCTCGATAGCGAGTTCGCGGTAGGATTTGAGTGCAAAGAGAACAACAAGAAACGCATCCGGCCCGGACCAAACACTCCCCGTATCGTCTTGCACGGTCAGGTGCTGAAGGAGAGCCGCGGGCTTAAGACCGGTTCGCTCTCGCGCCGCGGCGGAGCGTGCGTCGATGAAGTGCATGGCCACGAAAGATGGCTGCGCGCCGAGCCAGCGCTTACACCGCTGACAGAACGCGCAGCCGCCGTCGAAGTAGACGGTCAGGGATTTCATCGTGCGCCCGCGTGGAAGTGGGGAGGAACCGGCAGTGGCGCGTTAGGGAGATGTGCACGCCGGCGGATTCGACTGAACACGAGAAGGTTCAGAAAATGCATCACGCCGAGCGCGAGGAGCACCCCTCCGAAACTATTTGCGAGGTTTCGAAAGTTGATGGCGAGGCCATTCGCTTCCCAGATGCCCGGCAAGCTGATGAAGCAAAAGCCCAGGTTGATCATATAGAAGCCGGCGACGAGCAGTTGGTTGATCGCGCGCGCCATCTCGGGTTTCCCTGGAAAGACATCTTCGAGGAGCACTGCGCCGTTCTGCGAGAGGACCCGAGCGACGAGCACGGTGACAAGAATGCAGGCGGAAACAAAGGCGAGGTAGAGCATAATCATGGTGGTTGGCTTTCCGCTAAATGAACGTGTTCAAAAGGTTCTAGGCTAACTTGAACGTGTTCAAGTTTTTGTCAAGCGCGAAATCGAAACCGCTTCTTGGTCGAGCGTGCTATGCATGCTGAACGGATGAACAAGCAGCTCTCATTAGAAGGCTTTCTTGACGACGCAGGCGACGCCGCGAAGGAGGCTCCCGAAAAGGGGAAGAAGAGCCCCAAACGCAAAACCAAGGCGCCAAAGAAGGCAGGTTTGAAGCCAAAGCAGACCTCGCTCCTCGATGCTGGCTCGCCCGACCTCGCCTCGACCGGGGAGGCCGCAAACGAGCCTGAAGTCGGCCCGGCTGAACTTTCCGACGAAGAGATTGCTGCCCGTGCAGCGATCGCCTCCGATCTCTTTCTTGAGGTATCGGAAGAAGAAGATGTGCCTTTCGGTGCCAGCGAAGCCGCGGATGATCGCTGGCGCTACGAGATGAACGAGCCGGCGGAGCCGACGCGAGAGATCGACCTATCGACACTTAACCCTCCACAACGAGAAGCGGCCGCCTCCGATGGCGGACCCACCGTTGTCTTTGCAGGGGCGGGTAGTGGAAAGACGCGCGTCATCACCACGCGTATCGCGCGCTTGCTCGCCGAGGGCCGTGCGAAGCCGTGGCAGATCCTCGCGGTCACGTTTACCAACAAAGCCGCGATCGAGATGCGTGAGCGGGTACAGAAGCTTGTTGCATCAGGGACCCGCGGGCTGCGAATCGGAACTTTCCATTCGATGTGCGCGCGTCTGCTCCGCGACAACGCGGAAGCATGTGGGTTAAAGCGCGACTTCACCATCTACGATGACCAAGATCAGCGCGCGCTGATCAAACGAATCTCGAACGACCTCGCGATCGATACGAAGCGCTTTCCTCCGAAGTCGATTCAGAACGCGATCAATCGCAGCAAACAAGAACTCCAAGGCCCGGACGAGTTTCACACCGAAGGAAACCCCTTTCGGGAGCTCATCCGAAAAGTCTTCCGCGAATACGAACACCGTATGCGTCGAGCCTCCGCGCTCGATTTTGGCGACCTCATCTACCGAATGGTGATCTCTCTCAAGAAGAATCGAGAGCTGCGCACCGAACTCTCAGACCGCTTCGTGCACATCATGGTCGACGAGTTTCAGGACACGAATCACTCGCAGCTGCGGCTCGTGCAGCTTCTCGCGGAGAAGCACCGAAACCTCTTCGTGGTCGGTGATGATGACCAGTCGATCTACCGGTGGCGAGGTGCAGACCGGCGAAATATTCTCGACTTTCAACGTGCGTATCCCGATGCACAGATCATCAAGCTGGAGCAGAATTATCGCTCCACCGCGCGCATTTTGCGTGTCGCCCATGCGGTGATTCGTCGAAACTCCGAGCGCGAGCCAAAGGAGATGTGGACCGAAAACCCCGAAGGGGAGAAGGTCATTATCGTTCGCTGTGAAGATGAACGCGACGAAGCGCGAATGGTCGTCCGGGGAGCGATAGAGCTTCAGAACAAAGGCGAAAGCCTCGATGAGGTGGCCGTTTTCTACCGCACGCACGCACAGTCGCGGGCCCTTGAAGAAGCGCTGCTCCGCGCAGATATTCCTTACCGCATCGTCGGTGGCGTTCGTTTCTTCGATCGTGTCGAAGTGAAGGATGCGCTCGGCTATCTCCGGGTCATTCACAACCCAGACGACGATATTTCAGTCCTGCGCGTCATCAACACACCGACGCGCGGAATCGGGAAACGAACGATCGAGCGTTTGCTCGAAGATGCCGCTACGCGAGGGGTAGGCGTCTGGCAGGCGGTGCTTGATGTCGAGGAGAACGCGGCTCTTGCAAATGGAACCAAGAAGAAGGTCATCGCGTTCCGCACGTTGATGCAGGAGCTCATGAATTCGAACCTTCAAGTGGATGAGCTCCTTGGGCAGGTGCTGGACCGCACCGGCTACGTCGAGCTTCTGCGCGCAGAGGACACCCCGGAGGCAGATGCCCGTATCGAGAACCTCGAAGAGCTGGCGGGTTCGATTGCACTCTACGTACAAGAGAATGATGAACCTACGCTTTCAGGCTTTTTGGAGGCCGTCACCCTCGCGAGTGATCCCGAAGCGGAGGATGCCACTGAGCGCGTGACCTTGATGACCGTGCACGCCGCGAAGGGACTCGAGTTTAACACTGTGATGGTGACGGGGCTTGAGGAGCGACTCTTCCCGCGCGCGGGGACGGAACTCGGGGAAGACCAAGAAGAGCTCGAAGAGGAACGCAGGCTCGCATACGTCGCCTTTACCCGGGCGCGCGAGCAGTTGATTCTCAGTCACGCATCGGTGCGTCGCTTGCGGGGGCGCTTTGAAGTTTGTGAGGCGTCACGCTTCCTCAGTGAGGTTCCCGCCGCAGATGCGATGTGGATCGGCGGCAAGCCCGCGCGGAAGGCCGTCTCCGCAAGTCAGCTTTCGAGCTTCCAGAAAGCTCCGGCGGCCCCGCCGAAGCGCGATCCCCACGAGAGCTATATCGACTACGGCGAGGGCAGCGATCTCAGTGGTCTGAGCCAACTCAAAAAGGGCAGCCTTGTTCGCCACAAGCGGTTTGGTGTCGGCGAAGTCAGGAGCGTTGAGATGGGCTCCGTCCCGAAAGCGCGCGTGGTGTTCCCCGGGTGGGGGCAAAAGAATATCGCGATCCAATTTCTCCAGCCCGCTTAGTGCCGGGATCGAATCGATGAAAGGGATGCTCTTTCATCAGGAGTCGAGGGAGTTTCGGTCGACGAAGACCGTGCCGCGTACACCCAAGGAAGAGCGAGGCTCGGATCGGCGGCGCTGACGGAGGAGGGCCCTTCAAGCGACTCGAATCCCGCACTCGCTCTCACAGCGAGAGTCTCGTGAAGAGCAAAGCGTTCCCCGCTCGGTGAGGTTGCGCGGCGACCGCGCCGCAGCGCAGCGGAAAAATGAACTTCGTCCGTTACGAAATGCCTCTTCGCGCGTAGGAAGGTCATGATGGGATGGAACTCGGTCGGATTGGACCTCTCGTGCCGGGGGAATACGTGAGCGAAGAAGGGCCGCTCCTGCACGATCGCTATCGCCTTGCAGAGCGCATTGGCGCTGGCGGAATGGGGCAGGTCTTTCGTGCCTTCGATGAAGCGCTGGATCGCGAAGTGGCCATTAAGCGAATGCACTCCGCGGGAACGATCCATCCGGAAAGCCTTCTTCGCTTTCAGCGGGAAGCGAAGCTTACCTCTCGCTTAGGACATCCCAACATCGTCGTGACACATGATGTGATCGAATCCGAGGAGGAGCTTGCGATCGTGATGGAACTCGTTGACGGTCCAACGCTTCGCGACCACCTCAACGACGGTCCTCTCGCGATCGACGAGGCGATCTCGATCGCGACGCAAGTGGCGGCGGGCCTCGCCGCGGTTCACCGCATCGGGGTCGCACATCGTGATATCAAGCCGGCCAACATTCTTCTTGAGGCAGATGGCCGGGGCGTAAAGATCGCGGATTTCGGTATTGCGAGCCTGCCCGAAGGGAGCAAGGTGACGCGTGCAGGCGCTGTTTTGGGGACCCCGGAGTATATGGCTCCGGAGCGCTTTCGCGGCGGCGAGAGTACATTCTCTTTCGATACTTACGCGCTCGGGGTGTTGCTCTTCGAGATGATCACCGGAGAGGTTCCGATCGAAGGGAATTCTGTGATCGAGGTGATCTCACGTCTGCCGGAGCTTGATTCTCTCGAGATCCGTCTCGGCGATTCGGATCTTGATGAGTTTGTGCAGCGCTGCCTCTCGACCGACCCGAGCAAGCGGCCGGTCGATGGGGTGGAGGCGCTCGCGTGCCTTCGGGCGCTTGGAGGCAAAGCGCAGCAACGTCCCGCCGACTTTGGTGCGATTGCGGTGGTCGGCGGCCGCCCGATCGAAGACCTCGTCGAGCTCGCGAGCCTTTGCCATGGCGAGGTTGGGCAAAACCTCGGCAGCGACCTCATCATTCGTTTCGAATCGCCGGAACGTGGTTTTCGATGGCTACGAAAGGTGATTTCCGAGAGCCCTGATATTCGAGGGGCTTTCGATGCGGGGGATATCGTCGGAGGCGGCCTTGGGCTCTTTGTGGGGGAAACCGTAGGCCGCGCAGTGCGGCTCTCGAAACTCTCTCAAGCGGGCGATGTTCTCGTTACCCGAGCGGGTCGAGATGCCGTTGGTATCGGTTTTCGTGCGTCACTTGAGCGCCTTGGCGAAGTGCACTTGGCTGGCGTGAAAGTCGATACGGAGGTGTACCGCCTGCTCGAAGGCGAGGAACAAGCGGAACATGCGTGTGAGCAACGCATCTCAGAGGGACTTTTGAAGGTTCGGTGCGAGTGCGGGAATACGATTCGAATCAGCCCGGACGGGGTTCCGGACAAGGCTCGAGTTGTTTGTTCTCGATGCAGCCGGGTTCATCTCGTTGAATCGCAGACATTGGATGCTCCAATGGCAGAAGAATCTCCGACGCGAGACGCAATTCTACTCTCCGAACGTAACGACGAGGATGCTCTGATCATAGGTCTTGTTGCGGGGGATGAATTCTAGTGGAGAAAAATGAATGCCAGAAGCGACAGTGCGTGATCGAGAAATTGAAGAAATCCAGGAACGGTACGGAAAACGTATCAAACAGCGCCTAGCCGAACCGCAGATAGATGTTCTTGCGGCGCGGGACGGGATTTTGGATTGCTACGTCGCCACCTATTTTGGCGGCCTGAAGCAAGGGATCTCGGGCTACCTCGGAATCGACGCGAGCGAGGAACAAGTTTCGCGAGTTGCAAAAGCGCTCTTTAAAAAGCGTATGAAGGAACAAGGTTCTTCTTTTGATTCCCCGAGTATTGACGCGCTTGATAAAGTGAAAAGCGAGGTCGATCGTGAGCTTCATTTTCACGAGCTTCCAGGAGAGCTCCGAGGTCTCCACGATCAGGTCTGCAGCTTGATGCTCGGAAAAGCGGAAGGGAATCTCGACCATCACGCCGACCGTTCTTCGGTTCAGGGCACGTCAAGACCCACTCAGGTTTCTGGAAACGGCGCGGGGGCTCCTGTTCAGCGGGTGCAGTCGGCGCCACCATCGAGTCCTTCGGTTGCGCCGACGACGGTCTCGTCGGGTCTGCGTGGATCCCTCGGCGTCTTTCTTCACGAGCTTGCAGATGGTTCGGAGCACCTATCACCGGAGCAGCTGCGCGCCGCGCTTGCGAAAGCCACTCGTTTGGTCGACGTCCTCGAAGACATGGGATGATCGCATCGGGGGCCGCGCACCCCCACCTTCGGCGATAGTGCAGGGATCCGATCGATGGAAAGGATGACGAGCTTTCTGCAGGGGCGCCGAGGCGAGCTTCGGAGAGCGAACGACGTGCCGAGTACATCGAAGAGAGAGCGAAGGGCAGATCGGCGTTCCTCGCGGAAGAGGAATTTTTGCGCTTTGAGCCACGCTCTAGGTCGCACGGATCTCCGCTACAAAATTGGTGAGAAGAGCCTCGCAAAGGAGCTTGCCAGTCGCCTCGTCACGGGCAGGTTTTGAAGCTCGAGCAAGCTTACGGGCTGAGCGCCTTGAAGGTCTCGAGCGAAGACATCTCGTAACATGCTGGCAATCTTGCGATCGTGAATCGCGGCAGCGACTTCGAAGTTTAGGCGAAAACTACGGTTGTCCGTATTGGCAGTGCCGACGATCGCGAGGTCGTCGACGACCAGGGTTTTCGCGTGGAGGACCGGCGACTCGATCTCGAAGATTCGTACGCCAGCTTCGATCAGCTCCGGGTAGTAGCTTCGTGCGGCGGCGGCGACGAGGGGTTGGTCTCCTGACTCCGGGACCAGAAGCTTGACGTCCACCCCTCCGATTGCGGCCGTCTGCAGCAGATCGCAGATGGTCTCGTCGGGAACGAAATAGGGCGTGGTGAGTTCAACGTAGCGCGTCGCGCTTGCGAGTGCGTGCGCGAAGAGTTTGTGGATCGCGTTGATGTCCTCGTCGGGGCCCGAGCTGACGATCTGCACGAGGCTCTCACTCGCCTCGCCCTTGTCTGGTCGGTTGGTTGCTGCATGAGGCAGATAGCGCTCGAAGTTGTCCACGTTGCCACCCGCGTAAATCCAATCTTCGAAGAAGACCTTCGCGAGCCCCTGGGCCGCTTCGCCTCGGAGAAGCAGATGCGTGTCCCGCCACGCCTTCTCACCAACGAACTCCTCGCTATGGACGCGGGTCACATTCATGCCGCCGGTAAAGGCGACGCAGCCATCGCAAACGACAATCTTTCGGTGCGTTCGAAAATTCGCCATCCGGGGGCGCCAGTGCGCGAAGGAGAGTTCATTAAAGCGGCGCACTTCTCCTCCGGCTGCGCGAAGGGAAGACCAAAAACGGTCGTGGCTCTTGTTCGAGCCGAATCCGTCGACAAGAACGCGAACCTGAATGCCCTCCCTTGCGCGCTCCGCAAGGCGATCTCGCAGGCGGGTGCCCAGCTCGTCCGGCTCCCAGATGTAGTACTCAAGGTGGATATGATGCTGCGCGTTCGCGATTTCGCGCTCGAGCGCGTCGAACTTATCCTTGCCGGAGAAGAAGAGTTCGACCTTCGCTTGTCGCGGCAGTCCCGCCCATCCGACGGCTAGGCTCAGCATGCGAACGAGCTGCGCCTCGTGCGGATCGAAATGCGCTTCTTGTTGGGTGGCCCGAGCGGAGGCTTCGGTGATCTGCGTTGCCTCGATGCGGCGCTTCTTCCGTTTGGAAAACTTCCGCGGCCCGAAGAAGAAGTAGAGCCCAAACCCGACGACCGGCAACGCAGCGAGGGCGAAGATCCACGCAAAGGTCGCGGCCGCCGATCGGCGCTGCAAGAGAATGTAGATCGAGATCGTGATGAACCAGCCAATCTCAAAGACCGAGAGGATCACCAAGGTTTCGCCGGAGAGGTTCACGGAGGGACGGTACCAGGAATCACGGTTCCCCAAAAAAGGGCATGTCGCCGTCGCAGAGCTAGCGACTCGTTACCAAATCGCATCCCGTGCAGAAGTTCCTCAAACAAGCAGCAGCGTCGGAAAGCGCTATGCTCGTGTCGCAAGCGGGACCAGGCTCCTCTGCCTGGATGCAAAACTCACACAGTTCGTCTGACCAACATGGAGCGAGGACTTCACAGCATCGCTCGAAGAGGCAGTTTTCGCATTCGTTCGTCGCAGTCGATTCTCCACAAGACGCTGTCTCCGGTGCGTCGGGATTTGTTCTGGGATGAAGAGAACCAAACGTGGCGCAACCAGTATCGATTCCAGGCTCTAGGATCGCGTCAATTGCAATCGCGGACGCCCCTGAGTCTGAGTTGATTCGAATTCTTCCGTGGCTGCCACCACCTCCTCCAAATTCGCCCCATGAGCCGCCGTTTTGACCGTCCGTGGGTGGGGCTCCACCATCCCCTCCGTGATCTGCGTCACCACCGCGTCCACCGCGCGCTTGTAATAGTCCACGAACTTCTACGTTCGGAGCTTCCAAGAGAATGGCACCTCCGCTTCCTCCTCCGCTCGCATATTGACTCAACTCCACACCGAGTTCGCCGTTTGCAACGATTCGTGCGTTGGGGCCAACGTAGATCGATTCGCCGGCCACTAAGTGCAGCGCACCGCCGCCATTGCCCCCTTCTGGACCATGTTCTGGCGTGGTACCCCCTCCGGAACCCGGCAAGAACGGAATCAGTTCGGCATTCCCATACATCGCGCCTCGCGAGTCGGAGGATGCACGCGATCCCGAACCTCCCGAAAAGCAAAAGCCGCCTCCCGATCCGGTTTCCGCGCCAAAGCTGCCACCTCCGAGGCCTTCCCCGGTAGGCTCGTCGCGCGAAAAGTAGCTTCTGCCTCCAACCCAACCGACAAGATCTCGCCCAAGACTTCCTCGTTCGAGTCGAATGCTCTTGGTCGCCACGATTGCCATCGGCGAATTTCCGATCGTCCGAACGATCGTCCCCTCTTCCAAAGTTAGCGAGTTCACGAAGAATACAACGATCCGATGTGGACCGCGCGAGTTGACTTCTTCTAGATCAGAGGGGAGACCGTCTTGCAGAAAGACTCGTGATTCCACCCCGAGGTCTCGGTAAGTGTCGAAGGAAGTCATGCACTGCACACTTCCGCTGGAGTCGAAGAGGATTGTAGAACACCAGCGACCAATGTCTGGGAGGTCATTTTGAACATACTGGTGGACCCATGGTCCGAGGTTGGACGGATCGAATCCAAGTTCTGCCGATGCTTCAGCGTCGACCGATGGTGGATCGCCCTCGGCATCCGAAACGTCATGTTCGGACGTTGCATCCAGTCGTCTGGTATCGGGTGTTCCCGAATCGATTGGGACGTCATCGTCACTGCACGAGATCGCCAGAGACGACAATGTGACGAATAAAATGAAGTGTCTGGTTGACATTTTTTTATCTTATTGACAGGTCGCGGTTGGCGAAGCTTGCTTTTTTGTTTGAAAGCGCATTTGGAAGGTAAGACTGTTCTAGACATATCGCTCAGGGTGTGTCGTGTGATCAAGATTTTTTTTTTGACGTGTAATGTGTCCCACAGATGAGCGTTCTCTTCGAATGCAGAAACCAATTGTTCTTCTTGCTCTTCTTTTCGGTCTATCCGCAGGATGCGCTCATACGCAGCGACGCGAGAACGATTCGCGGAGATTTGAGGCGCGCTGGGAGATGAACTCCGCGGTCGAACTCTCCCAGGATTGGTCGAACCGGGGCGATCACCAGACAACGTTTGAAGATGGGGTTGCGAGAATCGGTCCAGGTGGCGAAGAGTGGATGCAGGGGATGGAAGGTCGCCCGAATCTGTGGTCCGAGACGGTAGACCCGCACATCGGATTTCGAATCGAAACACGCATGCGCGTTGTGCATGCGGAGTGTGGAGTCATGGGGCTTTGGATTCGCGACGGCGCGAGGTTGCGTGAGATCTTCTTCTGTGACGGGCAGGTGGGTATTGGGGCTCCTTTCAACCGTTTTGCGGAGGTCGACACAAAACGTTTTCATACCTACACGATCGAAAGTCTCGGGGATTGGGTTCGGATCTTGGTCGATGGAAAGATGCTTCTCTTCGAGCAAGGGGAGCACGCTATGAACAGTCGCGGAACGAAAACGCTCACGTTCGGAACGCTGCCAGGCGCTTCAGGCGTTGGCGAGTGGGACTGGCTGAGCTACGAGACGCGGCCAAATTACTCGAACCATGTGTTGGAGAGCGGCGCTACTGAACTACTGTGAATCAAGATCCAGATGAACGCGCCGATCTCAGGGCCGAGAGCCGCCCACCGCGGGGATCACTGGCGCGCGATTCAAGTGTAAGCACTCGCCGCCCGGGGCGTTCTCTATGTATGCAGCGCCGAATCGCCTTTTTTTTCCTCCTCCTTCCGCTCGGGATTGTTCGCGCTCAACAAGAGGAGGTCGTCGTCGAGAATATCGGCCAGCGCCGGGTGACTGAGCGCGGGCGATTTCAGGCGCGATGGGAGATGAATTCGGCGGAAGAACTCGCTGAGGATTGGTGGAACTGGGGCAATGCGCAGACGAGCTTCGAAGATGGCATCGCGAGGATCGGAGGGCCGAGTTACGAAGAATGGATGCAGCGGACGGACCACAACCAGAGCGTGTGGTGGGATTCGATCGATCCGAATATCGGCTTCCGAATCGAAACCCGTATGCGCGTCGTGGAGGCGGACCAGTGCGGCGGGGTGGGGCTGTGGATCCACGACCGGGCGAGGCTGCTGCATGTCTACTTTTGCGAGGGACAGGTCGGTATAGGGTATCCGTTCAGCAGCTACGCCGAGGTCGATACGCAGCGCTTTCATACCTACACCATCGAAGGGCAGGGAGACTGGGTTCGGATCCTCGTCGACGGTCAGGTTTTGCTCGAGGAAAGTGGACCACACACGATGACCGGCGCGGGAACGGCGACGTTGATGTTTGGAAATCTTGGCGGTGCCGCAGGCATCGGCGAATGGGATTGGTTCGACTACAATACGCGACCTGGATTTCCCGGAAGCCAGTGGGAAAACCAGCGCTGAACATGGCGTGATCTGGTGGCCCGCTTTCGTGGCCGGTCTTTTGGGGGGCGCGAGCGCAAAGGCGACACACCCTGGGCGGATGTACAAGAAGACCGACGGATTGCTCTCGACCGAGCTATTGCAACTCTTCCCCTCGAAAAGCGCGTGGGAAGGCGAAATCTATGGAACCTGGATTCCGAATTTCGTCGGGCTTGAGCAGTTTCTCGCCGTCGCGGCTTTCCTTGACCCCGAGTTCTTCCGCGCGCGGGAGTGCACGTTCTGGGACCGGCGGGTCGCTGAGAACATCACGTTCCAAAAGATGGAGGACCTCACGGAAGCGGAGCGCTACATGAACCTCATCAACGTGGAGGAATATCTACTGCTCGCGGCAGATGAAGCGCTCGAGGTTCGAGAGCTTGTCGAAGCGTTCGCGCGGACCATCTCAACGTTCTGGAATCGGGCGTTAAAAAGACGTTTCCCCGAACACGTGTATTGCGTCGAGGTCGCCGAGGACCTCTTCGATGAGATTGGTCTCTGCGTGACCTTCTCGAGGGTGCGTGACGGAACGCAAAAAGCCTCCCCGGAGGGAGGCTTTTCACAGGATTCGATCGCTTAGTTGATCTCGACGCCGTGAGCGGCGAAGCCGCCGGAGACCTGCCACGCGTTGCACTCTTCGCCGGAGCACGTCGTGTTGCAGACGCCAGCGGTGCAGGATGCGTTCGGCGCGGAGGGCCAGTCGGCGCGCGGGGTGTCGGCGCAGGTTTCGTCTTCGCCATTCAGGCCCGCAAGAAGGTTGCAGACGGTGGTCTGAAGCGCGGTCGTGTTGACCTCGGCATCGACCGTATCTTCGATCGTGAGGAAGGTCGTGAGCGAGCCCGCGTCGGTGTTGTAGCGGCGCGCGTTGACGCGGTTACCAACGCAGGAGCGCTCGTCGCTGAGCGTTGCCATCTCGATCTCGAAGCCCTGAAGCGGAAGCTCAAGGACGATCTCGTCGGGGTTCATCTCGTCGAAGACGGGAACGGTGAAGGTGCCTTCGAAGGCCGGCGCGGAGAGGACTTCGCCCTCCATGGTGCCGGTGATCGAGATCGGGTCGAAGCGCGTCGCTTCCCCGCCATTGTCGGTCGGCGCGTCGCCATTGGCGAACTGGAAGGTGCCGTCGGCCTGACGCCAGCCGAGACCGGTCGTGATGTTCGCGGTCGTTCCATCCACTTCCACCTGAAGGAGCCAGTTGAAGAGCTCGGCCTCAAGGGCCTGGTTCAGGAGGCCGCCGGCGACGCTCGTCGAGGTCAGAACCGAAGGCTCCGTGATGCCGAGCCAGATGAGACGAAGCTCGGGGGCTTCCTGCTTGTCCGTGTTCTTCACGCGCGAGCAGCACGCGCCAACGCGGCTGTCCGGGTCCGGCGTGTCCACGCCCGCGATCGCGCCGCAGGAAACTTCAGGGGTCGATCCGTCTTCGCCGCCCGTGTCTCCGCCGCCCGTGTCTCCGCCGCCCGAGTCTTCGGTGCTCGCGTCCGTGGTGCTGTCGTCATCTCCGCAGCCAAGCGCCATTCCGCCGAGCGCTGCGCATACCAGAAGCCATTTCATCGTTTTCATTGCAGTCCTCATCAATCTCACTGCTCA